>NZ_JBNPMZ010000002.1:0-272525 GCF_050314255.1 Sporofaciens sp. SGI.106 | reverse complement strand
ATATTTTATGTGTGCAGTTTTGAAGGTACATTGAAACAAATATGGCCCAGTGGCTCAGTTGGTTAGAGCGCCGCCCTGTCACGGCGGAGGTCGAGAGTTCGAGTCTCTTCTGGGTCGTTATATGGGATCTTAGCTCAGCTGGGAGAGCATCTGCCTTACAAGCAGAGGGTCACAGGTTCGAGCCCTGTAGGTCCCATATACCTTTAGTATGGATGGATTCCCGAGTGGCCAAAGGGGGCAGACTGTAAATCTGTTGGCGACGCCTTCGAAGGTTCGAATCCTTCTCCATCCATTAGCCAGTAGGCTTAGGCCGATGTGGCTCAATTGGCAGAGCAGCTGATTTGTAATCAGCAGGTTATCGGTTCGAGTCCGATCATCGGCTTCAAATTTTATAAATATTATCGCGGGGTGGAGCAGTCTGGAAGCTCGTCGGGCTCATAACCCGAAGGTCGTAGGTTCAAATCCTGCCCCCGCAATTTTGCCCAGATAGCTCAGTCGGTAGAGCAGAGGACTGAAAATCCTCGTGTCGCTGGTTCGATTCCGGCTCTGGGCATTTTCCATGTAATGAAGAATTTTATTATGGAATTAATTAAATAGGGGCGTGTAGCTCAGTCGGTAGAGCACTTGACTTTTAATCAAGTTGTCCGGGGTTCGAATCCCCGCACGCTCACTAGATAAAAGAAGCGGAAACCTGGGATATATAAGGGTTTCCGCTATTTTTTGGTTTTTTATTGACATATTGTAAAAAGTTGGATATATTATTTTTAAGGTAAAAGGGAGTAACTGGCGTCTGTAAACAGTAGAAATTGATATATGTCATGATACTGTGAAAGGCGTTTGCGATGTCGTCAGTACGATGAGTAATCATCCGTATCGTAATGAAATGGTGAGACTTTTATTGCATGATTAATAGAATTATGCAATGAAGGTCTCTTTTTTAGTAGTTTGAAATTTTCGGTATTGTCTGTGTGTACAGCTGAAATTGAGGGAATGCTAAAAGGAGAGACTTTTGTTGCAGGAAAGTGAGGAGTTGTATGCTAAGCAGTGAGCAGGCAAAAAAGAATCAGGAACAGTATGGATTGAATGAACTCGTAGAGGGAAAGAAGAAAAGTATTGCACAGATTTTTTTGGAGCAGTATAAGGATTTCCTGGTTATCATTCTGATTGCAGCGGCAATTATTTCAGGTTTTTTGGGAGATGTGGAAAGTGCGGCAGTAATTCTGATCGTTATTACGATTAATGCGATTCTGGGGACAGTACAGACGGTGAAAGCAGAACAATCGTTGAATAGTCTGAAGCAATTATCTGCGCCGGAAGCAAAGGTTATGCGTGATGGAGTTTTAATGCAGATTCCTTCCAGAGAGGTTACGATTGGCGATGAAGTAATTCTGGAGGCGGGTGACTGTGTTCCCGCTGATGGAAAATTGATAGAATGTGCCAGTCTGAAGGTGGATGAAAGTGCTCTGACGGGAGAAAGTCTGGCAGTGGAAAAATCATTGGATGAGGTGCCGGAAGGAGCAGCTCTGGGAGATCAGACGAATCGGGTCTTTTCCGGAAGTTTTGTTACTTATGGGCGTGCTTCATTTGAAGTAACTGAAATCGGAATGGGAACAGAGGTTGGAAAGATTGCAAGTCTTCTTAAAAATACTTCCGAAAAACGTACGCCTTTGCAGGTGAATCTGGATGACTTTGGAAAGAAGCTTTCGATTCTCATTTTGATCTTCTGTGGTATTTTATTTGGAATCAGTGTATTTAGAGGTGATTCTCCGGGAAATGCATTTCTTTTTGCAGTAGCATTGGCAGTGGCAGCTATACCGGAGGCATTGAGTTCTATTGTTACAATTGTTCTTTCTTTTGGAACCCAGAAGATGGCGAAGGAACATGCAATTATTCGGAAACTGCAGGCTGTTGAAGGTCTTGGAAGTGTATCTATTATTTGTTCAGACAAGACAGGAACACTTACGCAAAATAAGATGACGGTAGAGGATTATTACGTAGATGAAAGACGAATTCCTGCCAGTGAAATTTCGCTGGAGAGCATGGACGAAAAGGATAATCAGGGACGGCTTTTACTTTACAGTATCCTTTGCAATGATTCTACCAATACAGATGGAAAAGAAATCGGTGATCCGACGGAGACTGCGTTGATTAATCTGGGAACCAGACTTGGATATGAGGCGTTGGAGGTTCGAAATAAGTATGAGCGACAGGCTGAGATTCCATTTGACAGTGACAGAAAACTCATGTCTACAGCCCACTGGATTGATGGCGAATATACTTTGGTTGTTAAAGGAGCTGTAGATGTACTTCTGAAGCGCTTGACTCATATTCAGGTGGAAGATGAAATTCGGGAAATTACAGAGGAAGACAGAAAGAAGATTGAAACTCAGAATATGGAATTTTCCCGGGAGGGACTTCGTGTGCTTGGGTTTGCATATCGTACATTTTCAAAAGAGGAGTGTGCAGCAAATGGAGATGAAGCAAGAGAGATTACTCTGGATGATGAAAATAATCTGACATTCCTTGGATTGATTTCCATGATGGATCCGCCGCGGGAGGAATCCAGAGCAGCGGTTATGGAGTGTATTAAGGCTGGTATTAAGCCGATCATGATCACCGGAGATCACAAGATTACGGCTGCAGCCATTGCAAAAAGAATTGGGATTCTGAAGGATGAATCGGAGGCCTGTGAAGGCGCTGTTATTGAAAATATGTCGGATGAAGAGCTTCAGGATTTTGTAGAAGGAATATCTGTATATGCAAGGGTTTCACCGGAGCACAAGATCCGTATTGTCCGTGCATGGCAGGAGAAAGGCAATATTGTTGCGATGACAGGAGACGGCGTAAATGATGCACCGGCTCTGAAACAGGCAGATATCGGTGTGGCAATGGGAATTACGGGAACTGAAGTTTCAAAAGATGCATCATCAATGGTTTTGACAGATGATAATTTTGCGACTATTATAAAAGCAGTAGAAAACGGAAGAAACATTTACCGCAATATTAAAAATTCAATTCAGTTCCTGTTATCAGGAAATTTTGGTGCGATTTTGATGGTATTGTATGCATCAGTTGCAGGGCTTCCGGTTCCGTTTGCTCCGGTACATTTACTGTTTATCAATCTTCTGACAGACAGTCTTCCGGCTATTGCACTTGGACTGGAGCCACACAATAAACAGGTGATGGAAGAAAAGCCCCGTCCGATGAATGAGTCTATTTTAACAAAAGATTATCTGATTCGTATAGGAGCAGAAGGACTGTGTATTAGTATTATGACGCTTCTGGGATTCCTCTATGGGCTTAAAAATGGCGGAAGTGCTCTGGCAGCTACAATGGCTTTTGGAACGCTGTGCACCAGTCGTCTGGTACATGGTTATAATTGTAAATCTAACCGCCCTGTTTTATTTACGAAGAAATTTTTTAATAACATATATCTTACCGGAGCCTTCCTGCTGGGATTGGCGTTAATTACGGCTGTATTGACGATTCCGGGACTCCAGGGAGTATTTAAGGTGGTTACATTATCTTTTGGACAGTTAATGATGGTATATGGCCTGGCTTTATTGAATCTTCCGGTTATACAGCTTATGAAGAAGCTGAAAAAATAACAGGCAAGTGAGGAGAAATTAAATGGAATTAAGTAAAGAAAATGTCAGGAAAATCAGAGGGATTATTTTATTTGCTGCGCTGGTTGTAGCATGTCTCTGGAAATATGATTTAGTGATTTCTGTGTTGAGTTATGCGTTTGGAGTTATCTTTCCTTTTGTACTCGGAGGAGCAATGGCATTTGTATTAAATGTACCTATGAATTTTATCGAGCGCCATTTATTTCCGGAAGAGAAAAAAGAAAAAAATAAATCCATGAAGAAGATTGCAAGGCCGGTCAGCCTGATTATCGTATTAATTCTGGTTGTGAGTGTCATTTCACTGGTAATGTTTGTCTTGATTCCTCAGCTGGGAAGAACATTTTCCAGCCTGGGAGAGAGTATTCAGGCATTTATTCCTAAGGTGCAGATGTGGGCAACAGATTTATTTCATAATAATAAAGAAATTGTGGCTATGGTCAATAATCTGGAATTTGACTGGAATAAAGTGATGCAGTTCGCTGTTAATTTCTTTAAGAAAGGTGCCGGAAGTGTACTGGATTCTACCATTCTCGTTGCAAGAAGCATTGTGAGCGGAATGGCGACCTTCTTTATCGCTTTCGTATTTGCATGTTATATATTGCTGCAGAAGAAAAAACTGAATCTGCAGGTGAAAAAAGTATTATTTGCATTCGTTCCAAAGGGAAAGGCAGAGGCGATACTGGAAGTATGTACGCTTACTTATAATACATTTTCAAGTTTTCTGACGGGACAGTGTGTGGAAGCCATTATTTTAGGAAGTATGTTTGTGGTTGTGATGGCGATTCTGAGACTGCCGTATGCGCTTCTGATAGGTATACTGATTGCATTCACTGCATTGATCCCTATATTTGGAGCATTTATCGGATGTGCGGTTGGAACGTTCCTTATTTTTATAGAATCACCTTTCCAGGCGTTGATATTTATCATTGTGTTCCTGGTGCTGCAGCAGATAGAGGGAAACCTGATTTATCCGCGTGTGGTTGGCGGTTCGGTGGGACTTCCGTCCATATGGGTACTGGCAGCAGTAAGTATCGGCGGTAATTTAATGGGTATTGTCGGAATGCTGGTATTCATACCTCTGGTATCCGTGCTTTATGCCCTGTTTCGTGAGGTAGTATATATCAAATTAATGCAGCAGAAAATTGATCCAAATGAAATCAAATAGTATTACAAAGGAGGAGTACACGATGTTAGAAGTTGGTACAAAAGCACCGGCATTTGAGCTGCCGGATCAAAATGGAGAGATGCATACATTAGAGGAATACAAAGGGAAGAAAGTAATCTTATATTTTTACCCGAAGGACAGTACACCGGGATGTACGAAGCAGGCCTGCGGTTTTGCCGAACGCTATCCGCAGTTTTTGGAAAAAGGTGCAGTGGTCATCGGAATCAGCAAAGATTCTGTAAAATCCCACAAAAATTTTGAGACAAAATATGAGCTGCCGTTTACGATTCTTTCCGATCCGGAACGCCAGGCAATCGAGGCATATGATGTCTGGAAGGAAAAGAAAAATTACGGAAAAGTATCAATGGGAGTTGTCCGCACGACCTATCTGATTGATGAAAATGGAATCATTATTAAGGCTATGGATAAAGTGAAGGCAGCAGACAATCCGCAGCAGATGCTGGAGGAATTATAATGAGAATTATTCTTTCACCTGCCAAGAAAATGAATGAAAACACCGACGATCTTGCACCACAGGGATTGCCGGTGTTTCTGGAAAGAACAGAAGAGATTATGCACTGGATACAGCGTCTGTCCTATGAAGATGCGAAAAAAATGTGGGCATGCAATGATAAGATTGCGCAGCAAAACTATGAGCGATTTGTAAAAATGGATCTGTATCATCGGCTGACCCCGGCAATTTTATCTTATGAGGGGATCGCATATCAGTATATGAGTCCTTCGGTTTTTGAAAACGGAGAGTTCTCCTATGTACAGGATCATTTGCGGATATTATCTGCATTTTACGGAGTCCTCAAACCTATGGATGGTGTGACGCCTTATCGCCTGGAGATGCAGGCGAAGGCAAAAATTGCCGGGAAGAAGGATCTTTATGCATACTGGGGAGACCTCCTGTATCGGGAAGTAATGGATGACAGCCGGGTGATTATTAATCTGGCTTCCAAAGAATATTCCAAATGCATTGAAAAATATTTGACTGCGGAAGATACTTTTATCACTTGCATTTTCGGAGAATTTGCAGGGGAAAAGGTCGTGCAGAAGGGTGTCTATGCCAAGATGGCAAGAGGAGAAATGGTTCGCTACATGGCAGAGCATAATATTGAGAACCCGGAAGAGATGAAAAATTTCGACAGGCTGGGATATCGGTTCCGGGAAGAAATCTCAAATGAGAAAGAGTACATATTTATCAAAGAAAAGCATACTTAAAAATGATTCCGTAAAATATACTGTTCCTAAGGAAAGTATTTTCAGGAAAAAATCGGTATGTTAAATTATTTGTGGGCAGGAATGATTATCATTGGCGTAATATATGCGGCATTTACAGGAAGACTCCCAGATGTTACCAATGCGGCACTGGACTCTTCGAAAGAGGCTATTACCCTTTGTATTACTATGATGGGGGTAATGTCCTTCTGGGTGGGGCTTATGGAGATCGCTACTGAGGCAGGAATCATCCGGTATTTGTCAAGGAAGCTGAGACCGGTGATTCGGTTCCTGTTTCCGGAGCTTCCGGCAAAACATCCGGCAGAAGAACATATTACCACTAACATAATTGCTAACATCCTTGGCCTTGGCTGGGCTGCGACCCCCGCGGGCTTAAGAGCCATGGAAGAGCTTGGCAAGCTTGAAGAAGACAGGCGGCGAGGGCGCCTTCCGGGGCCGGTAAGGGCAATAGGCGTGGCGAGCAATGAGATGTGTACATTTTTGATTATCAATATTTCATCTTTGCAGTTGATTCCGGTGAACGTGATCGCCTACCGGAGCCAGTACGGCAGCGTGAACCCTGCGGGAATTGTGGGAGCCGGGATCGTGGCCACAGCGGTGAGCACGGGAGTGGCGGTCTTGTTCTGTAAGATGATGGATAGAGGGAAGCGGAGAGCGTGAGGGCTCTCCGTTTTGTTGTATGCCGGCATTTTTAATCTTACTACATAAAAATGTGCAATACACATAAAATAGGAATGAATATTGAAACAAATAAGGAAAAATGGTAGAATATCATTACTAAAAAGTGTGCATATACAAGAAAAAAGGGAGTGGATTAATGGAGATTAAGAGAGATGCTTATTTGAAACAGCTGATCGAACGGAAAGATAACGGAATGATAAAAGTAATTACAGGTATCCGCAGATGTGGTAAGTCTTTCCTGTTGTTTACCATATTTAAGAGATACTTGCTCGAAAATGGCATTGATGCAGACCACATTATTGAGATTGCATTGGATGGCATTGAAAATGAAGAGTTAAGGAATCCCAAGGTGTGTTATCGATATATCAAGGATGTCATGAAGGATGACCATAGATATTATCTGCTTCTGGATGAAGTTCAGTTTATGCCGCGATTTGAAGAAGTATTGAACAGTTTGCAGCGTATGAACAATATTGATGTATATGTGACTGGAAGTAATTCCAAATTCCTTTCTAGCGATATTGTAACAGAGTTCCGAGGAAGGGGGGATGAAATCAGGATTTATCCCTTATCTTTTGCAGAATTCTATTCTGTCTATGATGGTGATTATGATGATGCGTGGAATGATTATATGATTTATGGAGGACTTCCGCAGATTGTAGGACTCAAGAGTGAGCGTCAGAAAGCAGATTATTTGAAAAATATCTTTACAAACGTATATCTTAAAGACGTTGTAGAAAGAAACAAGATTCAATGTGTGGATGAAATCGGTATTTTAGTGGATATTCTTGCTTCAGCCATTGGCGCACCGACTAATCCAACAAGGATTTCCAATACTTTTACCAGTGAACGCCAGATGACTTATACCAACAAGACAATCTCTAATCACATCGATTATCTGGCGGAGGCTTTTTTGATTTCTAAGGTATGTCGCTATGATATTAAGGGGAGAAAATATATTGGAGCTAACCTGAAATATTATTTTACTGATTTGGGACTGAGAAATGCACGATTAAATTTCAGACAGCAAGAACCTACGCACATTATGGAGAATATCGTATATAACGAGTTGCTCATCCGTGGTTATAACGTTGATGTGGGCATTGTTGATGTGTTTGCTAAAGATAATGAGGGAAAGCGTATCCGTAAACAATTTGAAGTTGATTTTGTGGTAAATCAGGGAAGTCAGAGATATTATATTCAGGTGGCCTATGATATGACTTCGGAAGAAAAACAGAAACAGGAGTTTAATTCCTTTCGAAATATCCCGGATTCCTTTAAAAAGATAGTCATTGTAAACGGAACAGGGAAACCATGGCGTAACGATGAAGGATATGTCATCATGGGAATGAAGTATTTCCTTTTAAATGCCTATAGTCTGGAATTCTGAAGGAAAATAAGTTGTATCGGAAAGAGAATTTTTTAGTCCTATCTTGACACCAGCTAACGTCCTCGGCCTGGGCTGGGCCACGACCCCCGCGGGCTTAAGAGCCATGGAAGAGCTTGGCAAGCTTGAAGAAGACAGGCGGCGCGGGCGCCTTCCGGGGCCGGTGAGGGAGAGAGGCGTGGCGAGCAATGAGATGTGTACATTTTTGATTATCAATATTTCATCTTTGCAGTTGATACCGGTCAATGTGATCGCTTACCGGAGCCAGTACGGCAGCGTGAACCCTGCGGGAATTGTGGGAGCCGGGATCGTGGCCACGGCGGTGAGCACGGGAGTGGCGGTAGTGTTTTGTAAGATAATGGATAGAGGGAAGCGGAGAGCGTGAGGGCTCTCCGTTTTGTTGCATATTCAGCAAGCATTCTATAATACTCTATAGTAGAAATTTAAGAAAAGCCCTCCAAATAATGAATAGAACACTTGTTCTAAAAGGGCGGAAATGGTACAATAGAATAAGTCGAAAGGAGATAAAGTAATGGACGAAAAAAAACTTATGATTCGCAGCAGTACAGCAGAATTTTTAATCTTTGAGAAACAGAATCATGCTAATGGTATTGAAGTTCGATACGAAGACGGAACATTATGGTTAACACAAAAAATGCTTTGTTTACTTTTTGATGTTGAAAAATCAACACTTAGTGAGCATTTGTCTAATATATATGCAAGTGGAGAGCTGGAAGAAGAGTCAACTGTTCGGAAATTCCGAACAGT
The DNA here is from genome assembly GCF_050314255.1 of Sporofaciens sp. SGI.106. Classification (NCBI taxonomy): domain Bacteria; kingdom Bacillati; phylum Bacillota; class Clostridia; order Lachnospirales; family Lachnospiraceae; genus Sporofaciens; species Sporofaciens sp. SGI.106. The sequence continues at coordinate 263,653 of NZ_JBNPMZ010000002.1, read as the reverse complement.
TCAGCAGGAAGGAAAACGACAGGTAAATCGAGAATTAATTCATTATAATTTAGATGCAGTTATTTCTGTGGGATATAGAGTGAATTCTATTCGGGCAACACAGTTTCGTCGATGGGCAACACAGGTGTTAGCGCAATATGCGAAAACAGGGTATGTAATTGATAGAGAGCGAATGGAAAATGGAGCTTTTTTGGACGAAGACTATTTTGAGAGGCTCCTGGAAGAAATTAGAGAAATTAGGCTCAGTGAACGGAGGTTTTATCAGAAAATAACAGATATATATGCCACAAGTATTGATTATGATAAAGGGTCCCCAGTTACAAAGCAGTTTTTTGCAAAAGTGCAAAATAAAATGCACTATGCTGTAACGGGAAATACCGCAGCTGAAATTATTTTTACTAGAGCTAATAGTCAGAAAGAATATATGGGATTGACATCATGGGCAAAATCACCGGATGGAAAAATCATGAAATCCGATGTATCAATAGCAAAGAATTATCTTTCGAAAAATGAAATAGAAGATCTGGGAAGAATTGTGAATGCATTTTTGGATTTGGCAGAGAGTGCAGCAAAACGACGAATCCCGATGACTATGGAAGATTGGGCAAAACGTATAGACAGATTTCTTCTTGCAGATGACAGAAATATATTAGAAGATGCAGGAAAAATATCAATGGCAATTGCTAAGGATCATGCGGAAACAGAATTTGAAAAATATCGTATTATTCAGGATCAGATTTTTGAAAGTGATTTTGATAAGCTAATGTTGGAAAGAAATAAATAAAATAGAAATATTTAGTCCTATCTTGACACCAGCTAACGTCCTTGGCCTTGGCTGGGTTGCGACCCCCGCGGGCTTAAGAGCCATGGAAGAGCTTGGGAAGCTTGAGGAAGACAGGAGACGCGGGCGGCTTTCGGGGCCGGTGAGGGCAAGAGGCGTGGCAAGTAATGAGATGTGTACATTTTTGATTATTAATATTTCATCTTTGCAGTTGATTCCGGTAAACGTGATTGCTTACCGGAGCCAGTACGGCAGCGTGAATCCTGCGGGAATCGTGGGAGCCGGGATCGTTGCTACGGCGGTGAGCACGGGAGTGGCGGTAGTGTTTTGTAAGATGATGGATAGAGGGAAGCGGAGAGCGTGAGAGCTCTCCGTTTTTTGTCGATTATGTTTGGTTTGATAATGTATTATGGTATGATTAATTCATACGAATATAAAAAATAATTTTGAAATAGGAGAAGAAATGAAATATTTAGCACATACTAATGAAAATGGAGAAGAACAGACATTGTTGGAACATCTAAGAAATACGGCAGACCTTTCTGGAAAATTTGCTAATAGTTTTGGTGCGTACGAATGGGGATATAATTGCGGGCTTTTACATGATATTGGAAAGTATTCTTTAAAATTTCAGGAAAGACTCCATGGCAATAATGAAATGGTAGATCATTCTACAGCCGGGGCAAAATGGTGCTGGGATCAGAAAGGAGCACATCAGTTTTTGAGTTATTGTATTGCAGGTCATCACGCGGGTTTGCCTGATACGGGTGGTGCCAGTGATACGAGTGCACAAGGAACAATGATGGGGAGGCTTAAAAAGAGACTGGAAGATTATCAGAGGTTTTCGGAAGAAATAGAAATACCAGAATTAAAGACTTTGCCTTTCCAACCGGTTGAAGGAGAAAATCTGGATTTCTTTGCAAGTATGTTGATAAGAATGATCTATTCCTGTCTTGTTGATGCGGATTATCTTGATACAGAACGATTCATGGATGGGGAAAGTATCAGAAATAATGGAGAGCCAATAGAAAGATTATATGAAAAGCTGGAATCACATATTTCCGGATGGCTTGATAATGATGATTTAAATACAATAAACGGGAGAAGAACAGAAATTCTAAAGCATTGTATAGAGATGGGGAAAGAAAAAAAAGGGATTTTCCGATTTACAGTTCCTACCGGAGGTGGGAAAACGGTTTCTTCCCTTGCATTTGCTTTAAAACATGCGAAAGAACATCATATGGAGCGAATCATATATGTGATTCCATATACAAGTATTATTGAACAAAATGCAAAGATATTTGCCGATATACTGGGACAGGATAATGTATTGGAATGCCATAGTTCCGTTGAGTATGAATTGAACGAGGAATTGAAACCGGCGCAGCTTGCAGCAGAAAACTGGGATAAGCCGGTTATAGTAACTACGAGTGTGCAGTTTTTTGAGTCCTTATTTTCAAATAAGCCATCAAAGTGCAGAAAATTACATAACATGACTAACAGTGTTATTATTTTTGATGAAGCACAAATGATTCCTAATGATTATTTGAAACCATGTGTAAGTGCACTGGAACAATTATTGCGTTATTATGGCAGCAGTATTGTACTATGTACAGCAACACAGCCTGCATTAAAAAGGCTATTATCGCCGGACATAAAAATTACTGAATTGTGTGCGCGAATGGATGAACAATTTTCTTTTTTCAAACGCGTTTCTATCAAAAACCTTAACAAGATTACGCAAATCGAATTAATTCAAAGATTGCAGCAGGAGAATCAAGCGCTCTGTATACTAAATACAAAAAAGCGTGCCCAAAATATTTATCAGAGTATAAAGGGAGAAGGAGTCTATCATTTGTCAACATCTATGTATCCTGTCCATAGAAAGAGAGTGTTGAATGTAATCAGAGAAAGGTTGCAGAAGCAGGAAAAATGTATTGTAGTATCTACCAGTCTTGTGGAAGCTGGGGTGGATTTGGATTTCCAAACGGTATACAGACAGCTGGCAGGAGCCGATTCTATCATACAGGCAGCGGGCAGATGTAACCGGGAAGGAAAAAGAATCGGGACAGAATGTTTTACGTATATTTTTAAACTGGATTCGCAGGAATATGTGCAAGGGCAAAGACAGCAAATGGAAGTGACGGAAAGTCTGCTTGAAGAGAATAAAAATCTGGAAGAATTGAATACGATAGAACAGTATTTCGAAATGTTGTATCATTTCCGCGGAGATAGTCTGGACAAAAAAGAAATATTGAAAAAGTTTAGAAAAGGAAATTTTCAGTTTGCCAGTGTCGCCAGAGAATTCAAGCTGATTGAGGAAAATACAAAAACTATTCTTATTCCAAAGGAAGAGGCAGCTCAGAAATTATTAGCACAAGTAAGAATAAAAGGATTCACGAAACAGTTAGTGAGGCAAATGGGGCATTATTGTGTCAATGTCTATGAAAACGATTTTAAAAAGATGTATGCTGCAGGAATGTTGAGTGAAATAACAGGGGATTCCAAGACGGATTATTATGTGTTGAATTCTCTGGAAAAATATACAGATGAGATGGGACTTACTCTGGATATTGAATATGGCGAGGCGATTTTATTTTGAGAAAGAGGGAAGTACATTGTGCACTTCCCTTTTCCCTTAATACTTAATGATAATTTAAAATATTTCAATCCACAATTGGAGAATCCAAAAGACTATTTCAATATATCATATGATACTAAAAAATAAAAGAAGATAAAAGATATTAAATGGTACAAGAAGTATTGACAATATTATGAATATTGTTATATTATAATGATAATTAAAAATGAAAAAATAAAATTCAATGAAAGGAGATATTATGGTTTTATATCATGGAAGCAAAGAGGTAGTAGAATATCCGGAAATAAGGAAAGCTGTGTTTAATAAGGACTTCTATTTTGGATTTTATTGCACCGAATATAAAATTCAGGCAGAACGTTGGGCAACCAGATATGGGCATAAGGGGTATGTAAACAAGTATGAATATGTACCAAATGCGGAATTGAAATATTTAAAATTTGATATGATGACGGAAGAATGGTTGGATTTTATTGTCGCATGTAGATTGGGAAAACCACATACATTTGACATTGTAGAGGGACCGATGGCAGATGATGCAATTTTTAATTATGTGCAAAATTTTATTGATAAAAAAATCTCGCGGGCGGCATTTTGGGAATTGGCAAAATTTAATCATCCGACCCATCAGATTAGTTTTCATACGATTTCAGCTTTAAACACATTAACGTTTCTTGGAAGTGAGGAAGTATATGGGCACAAAGAATAATAGTAAATTGTTTTATACTTGCAGTTTGATTGAATATTTAGGAAGAATACAGAAAAAAAGGAGAGGAGAAATACTTGACGAACTGGGGTATAAAACTTTAGAGAGAATTTATGAGTATTCTGATGTCTTACACTGTGAACCAATAGAAAAAGTGGCGTCTGAATTTATAGATGAATGTAAAATGACATCAGGGTCTTTTGACAATGTCGGAGAATGCAGATATCGAATACCGGATTATTGGACGATAGGAGAAGTCTATGAAAGGCTGATTGAGGACAGCTATTCAGATGAAGATATAGTAGAAGGAATCTGGAACGTATATCATTCATGGATGGATGAGGAAATATCTGATTACAATACAGACTTTTACTTTCAGCCACGTGATTATATTGCAGCATGTTATAGAAAAGGGGAGATTTTGTAGTAAAAGGAGATGAATGTCTATGTCGAAAGGTGTAAAAGTGAAAGTATGGGGGGACTATGCGTTATTCAGCAGACCGGAAATGAAAGTGGAAAGATGTTCTTATGATGTTATGACACCATCGGCAGCCAGAGGAATTCTGGAAGCTGTCTACTGGCATCCCGGAATGAAATGGGTTATTGATAGAATTTATGTAAATAAACCAATACAATTTACAAGTGTCAGAAGAAATGAAGTAAAAAGCAAGATATCAGCTAATAATGTATTACCGGTATATAATGGAACCCCTAAAAGGCTTTATCTTAGCAGTAAAGCGGAAATTGTACAGAGATCTTCCATGTTGCTTCGAAATGTTGAATATGTTATAGAAGCCCATTTTGAGATGACGGAGAAGGCAAATATCAGTGATAATCCTGGAAAATTTAAGGACATTATTATGCGGAGATTAAGAAAAGGGGAGTGTTTCCATACGCCATATTTTGGATGCAGAGAATTTCCGGTAAGATTCTGTTTGTGCGAAGATGAGGAAATCCATACAGCTTATGCGGATGAAGATGAACGGGATTTAGGGTTTATGTTGTATGATCTGGATTATTCGGATCCGGAGAATATCCAGCCTATGTTTTTTAGGGCAATTATGAAAAAAGGAATTATCGATTTGAAAGACTGTGAGGTGGTTCGATGATTCTACAGGCATTGGTGGAGTATTATGAAACGCTACTGGAAAATAACAAAGTTGCAAATCAAGGCTGGTGTCAGGCGAAAGTCTCTTATGCTTTAAATCTGGATGTGAATGGTAGAATAAAAGGGGTGATAACCCTAAAGCAGGAAACGGAAAGAGGAAAATCGAAGATATGGGTACCGGCATACAGAACGGTTCCGCAAACAGTTTCTCGCTCGTCAGGTGTGTTGGCAAATTTCCTTTGTGATAATTCGAAATATATTTTGGGAGTCGACGAATCGGGAAATGGGAAAAGAGTACAGGAGTGTTTTGAGGCTTCCAAAGAGAAACATTTAAAAATATTGAACTCGGTGAGCGGAGAGATGGCTGAAGCGGTAAGAAATTTCTACTGCACATGGAATCCGGAGGAAGCAAAAGAGCATGAGAAGCTGAAAGAGATTTGGGAAGATATTACAGATGGAAGCAATCTGATTTTTGTAATGAATGAAAAAGAAGCGCAAGACGATGGGGCGATACATGCGGCATGGGAAAATTTTTTGAATCAGGAAGAAGGAAAAGCATCGGGGACATGCCTTGTTACAGGAAGAAAAGATGAAATTGCAAGAATCCATTCGACGATAAAAGGTGTACAAGGAGCACAATCCAGTGGCGCGGCATTAGTATCGTTTAATGCACCTGCATTTGAATCTTATGGAAAAGAGCAAAGTTATAATGCACCGGTAGGAAAATATGCCGCGTTTGCTTATACGACAGCGTTAAATTACCTTTTGGCACAAAGAGATTATGTTTTTCAGTTCGGTGATACGACGGTTGTCTTTTGGGCAGAAGACGGAGAGGAAATATATCAGGATCTTTTAAGTGGATTCTTGGAGCCTCGGGAGGATAATCAGGAAACCATAAAAAATATTTTCAAAAATTTTAAGGAACAAAGAGCGATTGATATTAATGGTATCAAAGTGAATGTCGATCAGAAATTCTATATTTTAGGTCTGGCGCCGAATGCAGCCAGACTGGCAGTTCGATTTTTTTATGAGGACAGTTTCGGAAAGATTCTGGATAACCTTCAATTGCATTATGAAAGAATGGAATTGGTGAAACCATCCTGGGAAAAACGGGAATATTTGGGCGTGGGAAGTATGCTAAATGAGACTGTTAATCAGAAATCCAAAGACAAGAAGCCGATGCCAAATCTTCCGGGGGCGGTTTTAAGAGCAATTTTAGAAAATGGAAGATATCCGGAAATCCTTTATAACAATATATTGATAAGGATACGAGCAGAACAAGGGCGGATAACATGGGGACGAGCTGCAATTATAAAGGCTTATTTAATTCAGAATAAGTCATTAGAAAGGGAGGAGAATTTTGTGGGATTAAATCAGGAAACAAATGATACGGCATATGTTTTGGGGCGAATTTTTTCAATACTCGAATACATACAGAAGGATGCCAACCCGGAAATTAATGCAACGATAAAGGACAGATATTTCAATTCAGCTTGCGCAAATCCAGCTTCAGTCTTTCCGATTTTGATGAAGTTAAAGAACAGCCATCTTCGGAAAATAGGAAGACAAAAAGAATGGAGAAGGGCATATTTTGAAGGAGTACTGGCAGAGTTGTTGGGAAAAGTTACAGAGTTTCCTAAGAGCTTTACATTAGAAGAACAGGGGCGTTTTATTTTAGGATATTATCACCAAGTACAGAAACTATATGAGAAGAAGGAGGAAGAATAAATGAGTGAGGTAATTAAAAACAGATATGAATTTGTGATTTTATTTGATGTAGAAAATGGAAATCCAAACGGAGATCCCGATGCGGGAAATATGCCGAGAATTGACCCAGAGACAGGATACGGGCTGGTTACGGATGTGTGTCTGAAACGTAAAATAAGAAACTATATTGAGACAGTGAAAGAGGACGAACAGGGGTATGATATATATATTAAGGAAGATGTTCCGCTTAACAGAAGCGATAACAGAGCAATTGAATATATTGGGTTAAAAGAAGTAAATTCAAAAGATTTGAAGAAAAAAGATCTAGGTGCAGATTTAAAAATCAGGGATTTTATGTGTCGAAATTTTTATGATATCCGAACATTTGGGGCGGTCATGACTACATTTGTGACAGCGCATTTAAATTGTGGACAGGTAAGAGGGCCGGTACAGATTGGATTTGCCAGAAGTATTGATCCGATTGTAAGTCAGGAAGTAACAATAACCAGAGTGGCGATTACTACTGAAAAAGATGCTGGGAATAAAAGTACAGAAATGGGACGCAAAAATATTGTTCCATATGCTTTGTATCGGGCAGAAGGATATATTTCGGCAAATCTGGCCAGAAAAGTGACAGGATTTTCTGAAGATGATCTGGAACTTTTGTGGGACGCTATTATAAATATGTTTGAGAACGACCATTCTGCAGCGAGAGGAAAAATGGCTGTACGTGAATTAATTGTGTTTAAGCATAGTAAGGAACTGGGAGATTGTCCGGCATATAAATTGTTTGACGCTGTCGACGTAAAAAAGAGAGAAGAAGTTGTATATCCGAGAAAATATCAGGATTATACGATTAATATATGTGAAGATATGATACCAGATACAGTGGAATTAATAAGGAAAATATAATGGAATATAGAGAAGATGAATATTTGATGATTTCAGGGATTCAACATTTCAGCTTTTGCAGAAGACAATGGGCATTGATTCATATTGAACAACAATGGGCGGAAAATGAACATACAGTGATTGGAGAATTAATGCATAAAAAAGCGCATGATCCATATTTGACGGAAAAGAGAAAGGATGTGCTTATTACAAGAGCACTTCCGGTTTCTTCACGTTTACTTGGAATAAGTGGAGAATGTGATGTGGTAGAATTTCACAAAAAAGAACAAGGGGTAAAGCTGTATGGGCATAGAGGCTTTTTTGAACTATATCCGATAGAATATAAAAAGGGGAAGCCCAAAGAGTCTGAAGAAGACATTCTACAATTAACAGCACAAGCCTTGTGTTTGGAGGAAATGTTTTCTACGGATATTTCAGAAGGTGCGCTTTTTTATGGAGAAACAAGAAGAAGAGAGATTATTCAATTTACTAATGAATTAAGGGAACATGTGAAAGATATGGTGAAAGAAATGCATCAATATTATGCAGATCAGTACACTCCAAAAGTGAAATATAGTAAACGATGTCATTCTTGTTCATTAAAGGATATATGTATGCCTAAAATGGGAAAAGCTACTTCGGTTAATGAGTATATTGAGCAGACATTGGGGGATTTGCAGTGAAAAAATTGTTGAATACATTGTATATTACATCAGAAGATAGTTATTTGTCTCTTGACGGGGAAAATATAGTTGTTTCAGAGAACGGGTGCGAGAAAGGAAGAATTCCACTTCATAATCTGGAAGGAATTGTTACGTTCGGATATAGAGGGACAAGTCCGGCACTGATGGGAGCATGTGCAGACAGAAATATTTCTTTATGTTATTTGTCGCCTCAGGGGAAATTTTTAGCAAGGGTAAGTGGAAAAGTCAAAGGAAATGTGATTTTAAGAGAACAGCAATATAGGAGTTTTCTGAATGATGAAACCAGCTTGAATGTTGCAAAGAATTGTATTATTGGAAAAATCTATAATGCAAGATGGGTGTTGGAGAGAGCAACACGGGACCATAGTCTGCAGGTAGATGTTGAGAAAATGAAAGAGGCATCAGAAAATCTGAAGAATTCATTAAATTATGTGAAGGATTGTCAGTCTAAGGAACAGTTACGGGGATTTGAAGGTCAGGCGGCTCAAATATATTTTGGAGTTTTTGACGAATTGATTCTTCAACAGAAAAAAGACTTTTTCTTTCAAGGAAGAACAAAGCGCCCGCCAACGGATAATGTTAATGCATTACTTTCGTTTGTGTATACGTTATTGACTAACACCATTACTTCTGCATTGGAAACAGTTGGTCTGGATCCATATGTGGGATGTTTTCATACTGAGCGCCCAGGACGAGTTTCATTGTCATTGGATTTAATTGAGGAATTGCGCCCGGTTCTTGCAGACCGGTTTGTAGTGTCTTTGATTAATAAGAAAATGATTTCAGGAAAAGGATTTAAGAAAAAAGAAAATGGTGCAGTTTTGATGAATGATGAAACCAGAAAAACTGTGTTAGTGGAATGGCAGAATAAAAAACGTGAAATTCTTACACATCCTTTTTTGAAGGAAAAGGTTGAGTGGGGAATGATTCCTTATGTCCAGTCTATGCTGTTGGCCAGATATTTAAGAGGAGACTTAGATGCTTATCCGCCTTTTTTATGGAAGTGAGGCTATATTTTATGTTAGTACTAATTACATATGATGTAAATACAGAAACATCCGCGGGAAAAGCCCGGTTAAGAAAAGTTGCAAAACAATGTGTAAATTATGGAAGACGTGTACAGAATTCTGTATTTGAGTGTGTGCTTGATAATGCGCAATGCGTAAAGTTAAAATCAGTACTGTCGGATATTATTGACACAGAAGTAGATAGTTTGAGGTTTTATTATTTGGGGAACAAATATAAAACAAAAGTTGAAAGTATAGGTGTAGAACGTGGAATTGCGGTAGAGGATGTATTGGTTTTGTAGCTTATAGTTAGTGCGGATCATAAGTAAACAAGAAAATGCTGGTCGATTCGCACTTGAAAATTGATGTAAAAAAATATTGAGTAAGTATGAAAATCTGTAATTGGAAAAAAATAATTACAGATTATGGCAAAATTGACAAGATTTTTTCAAAAGATTATTCAGAATATATTCAATTTTGCTGTCGCTCCCCTCGCGGGAGCGTGGATTGAAATATCTTGGCTACCAGGCTTGGATCCAGCTGAGCTTGTCGCTCCCCTCGCGGGAGCGTGGATTGAAATTGCATCCGTGATAGTCAGAGACGTATCCTCATTGTCGCTCCCCTCGCGGGAGCGTGGATTGAAATTGCCTCTGCGCTGAATACATTGCAAAGAGAAAACGTCGCTCCCCTCGCGGGAGCGTGGATTGAAATAGATCAATCCGATTGAGAGAATAATTGTCGTTGAGGTCGCTCCCCTCGCGGGAGCGTGGATTGAAATCCTTAATAAGCTGCAGATCTGTATCATATAAATCGTCGCTCCCCTCGCGGGAGCGTGGATTGAAATTCTCCAACATATGAACCCCATCCAGAGCCTTGTAGTCGCTCCCCTCGCGGGAGCGTGGATTGAAATTGCTTGACCTACTGTACCAATCACAGTGTCTTTTGGTCGCTCCCCTCGCGGGAGCGTGGATTGAAATAATAATCTGGTCTGGAACATAACTAAACGCATTGGTCGCTCCCCTCGCGGGAGCGTGGATTGAAATATCCTCTGCAAGTGCATAATTTTCCATGACTTCAGTCGCTCCCCTCGCGGGAGCGTGGATTGAAATGCGCAGAAATTGTTTACGGAATCGGAATCATGGGTCGCTCCCCTCGCGGGAGCGTGGATTGAAATCGTAATTACTATTCAATCATATTCTGGGTCACTGTCGCTCCCCTCGCGGGAGCGTGGATTGAAATATTAACAATACTAGTCCCATTAATCTGCACGTCGGGTCGCTCCCCTCGCGGGAGCGTGGATTGAAATAATGTTTCCCTGGTTGAGCTGTCCGTATACTGGATTGTCGCTCCCCTCGCGGGAGCGTGGATTGAAATTTTAATGGCTATCAATTTCCTCTGTGTGCCCGTTGGTCGCTCCCCTCGCGGGAGCGTGGATTGAAATAGCTAACTCTCCTAAAAGATATTTCGCACCTGCTGTCGCTCCCCTCGCGGGAGCGTGGATTGAAATCTCGATACATCCGGGATAACTCCCTCTGCAAGGTCGTCGCTCCCCTCGCGGGAGCGTGGATTGAAATTCAGGGACATCATAACAATGCCCCCAATCCATAAGAGTCGCTCCCCTCGCGGGAGCGTGGATTGAAATATTTTGCATTTTCTTTTCCTTTGTCCTCTCTGCAGTCGCTCCCCTCGCGGGAGCGTGGATTGAAATGTTACTGATGCGGAATTTGGTTCGTACTGCACCCTGTCGCTCCCCTCGCGGGAGCGTGGATTGAAATCCCCACTTTGGCTTTAACACGCTGTATCTCACCAGTCGCTCCCCTCGCGGGAGCGTGGATTGAAATGCTGTATCTGCCTGTCACCCTCGTCTGAGACGTCCGTCGCTCCCCTCGCGGGAGCGTGGATTGAAATTTCAAAATCCGGATTTGGTGCCGCCGGAACGTCTGTCGCTCCCCTCGCGGGAGCGTGGATTGAAATATCGGAAAGCTGTCGTTGCTGGCCAGAATTCCCTGTCGCTCCCCTCGCGGGAGCGTGGATTGAAATGACCTCAATCTTGTATTCATCCTGCCTGGCACTCAGTCGCTCCCCTCGCGGGAGCGTGGATTGAAATACAGGGGATTTTTGAAAAAGCTCAGAAAGGATCCAGTCGCTCCCCTCGCGGGAGCGTGGATTGAAATTTATATTTCCACATTAAAAAAAGTCCAACTGGCCGTCGCTCCCCTCGCGGGAGCGTGGATTGAAATTGGCTAGATGTTTCTGGCGAATTTGCGTTTATCGTCGCTCCCCTCGCGGGAGCGTGGATTGAAATCCCTTCCAGTCGGCTGCAGTTCAATGAGTGATATCGTCGCTCCCCTCGCGGGAGCGTGGATTGAAATTCCTATCATAGTACATATCTTTTCCTGCCGGAATGTCGCTCCCCTCGCGGGAGCGTGGATTGAAATAATGGAATAGCGCTCTTGCAAGCCCTATGGATGGTCGCTCCCCTCGCGGGAGCGTGGATTGAAATCTCCCCAGTCTGTGCTTAACAGGGCCGTTCCGAACGTCGCTCCCCTCGCGGGAGCGTGGATTGAAATTACTACTATTCCACAATTACTTAAAACAGTAGAGTCGCTCCCCTCGCGGGAGCGTGGATTGAAATTCTCTGTCTTGGATTTTCATTGTATCCATATACGTCGCTCCCCTCGCGGGAGCGTGGATTGAAATTCGTCAGTGTAAGCGATCCGGCGCTTCGGAAACAGTCGCTCCCCTCGCGGGAGCGTGGATTGAAATTCAAGCAGATGATAATAGTGTTCATCCGCAAATTCGTCGCTCCCCTCGCGGGAGCGTGGATTGAAATTTCTGAGTTTCTTCCGCTCGTGCTTTACGTTTTCGTCGCTCCCCTCGCGGGAGCGTGGATTGAAATAGTATCTGGCAGAAATGACGGATGTGTATATCCGTCGCTCCCCTCGCGGGAGCGTGGATTGAAATTGAGTCGCAAATAAAAGTATATTATTCCGGAGAAGGTCGCTCCCCTCGCGGGAGCGTGGATTGAAATTTTAATCTCATCAGAAATAATATCAACAACAATAGTCGCTCCCCTCGCGGGAGCGTGGATTGAAATCTGCTGCATATCTCGGATTTTATCTGCTCCAAGCCGTCGCTCCCCTCGCGGGAGCGTGGATTGAAATTCTCCGTACCCGTCCGCAAATGTTCCGCGACACGGTCGCTCCCCTCGCGGGAGCGTGGATTGAAATCGGATTCTACCAAGGATGCGATTGACCAGGCAGTGTCGCTCCCCTCGCGGGAGCGTGGATTGAAATATTAGACATTCCTAAGGATTGTCAGATTTTGGAGTCGCTCCCCTCGCGGGAGCGTGGATTGAAATTTACCTTTTCCAAAAGGGCGGCAGACGAATCGACGTCGCTCCCCTCGCGGGAGCGTGGATTGAAATCCTACATATAGATAATGCCATCTGCTCTGTAAGAGAGTCGCTCCCCTCGCGGGAGCGTGGATTGAAATCATATAATCACCTCCTGTAAGATGAATATATCACGTCGCTCCCCTCGCGGGAGCGTGGATTGAAATGATCTACCGCATATTATATCGAAAAAGGAGAAACGTCGCTCCCCTCGCGGGAGCGTGGATTGAAATGATCTACCGCATATTATATCGAAAAAGGAGAAACGTCGCTCCCCTCGCGGGAGCGTGGATTGAAATTCAGATCTGCAGCCAGATCCGCGTAATACTTTGCGTCGCTCCCCTCGCGGGAGCGTGGATTGAAATAGATGTTGGATTGACGCCTTATCATGCAAGACAAATTAAGTTTTCTGCTCAGGTTCGGACGGAATTAGAGATGTTGCTTATTATTGCTGAGAAGCTGACGGGTGCTTATGAAAAAGTAAAATCAAATATGAAACTGAAAGATTTTGCAAAGGCAAATATCAAATGTGGGAAGAAAAAATACGATAATAGTACATCTTTCTATACAGATTATTTTGGAGGCAATCCAGAGTTGTTGGTACGGTGTATTAAAGAGTATAAGAAATATAATGGATCACATGGGAAGGATGAACATTATCTGGCAGAATTATTAAAATGACAGTATTACCCTGATTATAGATACAATCATCCGTTATTCACGGATAACATGAAAATTTGCAGTGATTCCAAGTTTATCCGGAGGATGTGGAAGAATAATAACGAAAAACTCCTACTCAAACCATTGCAATGAATTGGTTGAGTAGGAGTTTTTTAGGAAGTTCAGAGAGCTATTCCAAAACGTCAGGTGAGAATTAGACAAGCTTCAGAGCGTCTCTCCTGCAGTGAAAACGAAAGTTATGTTGTCTCAGCCTCGAGAAGATCCGGTGTGATCTCCGGTGGAATCGGACAATGGTAAGGCTGGTTTCCCGTCTTATCCCTCAACTGCTTCCATGCCGTCTCGATAATCTCAGGGTTGTCACAGATATCAATGGCTGTTGCCGCAATAATCTGGCCAGCATACAGCATACCCCTGTGGGCGAAATCGCTCTTACCACATGCGACAGCCTGCCAGCTGTGTGCTGCGGTTCCAATTGGCCAAGTGCTTGTGCCACACTGCGAGACTGGACATACCCAGCTCACATCACCTACATCAGATGACCCCGCAAGAGGCATGTTCCCCGCTTTGTTCCAAGGCATGGGTTTTATATTGAATGCATTTTCGATGATGGTGTCCGCAGCTTTCTGCGTTTTTACGATTTCAAGGGCAAAAGCCATATCCTCTGCACCTTCAACAGGGTTAGGAATTTCGCACATATTATTGTACATAACCTCATCCAGAGCCGGAATCAACACAGTATTGCTGGTTCCTTTCAGGAATTTAATCGTCACCTTTGTATCGGTCATCAAGGCAGCGCCTCTTGCAATATTATTGACCCGTTCATATAGATCAGCAAGCTCCGGAGCAAAAGGTGCTCTGATCTGATAAAGTGCAGATGCTTGAGCCTGGACAATATTTGGTGAGATTCCACCTGTATCAGTGATGGCGTAATGGATTCTTGCAGTGGATGGTATATGTTCTCTAAGGAACTGTACTCCAATATTCATCAGTTCAAGCGCATCAAGAGCGCTTCTTCCTGCTTCTGGTGCCGCAGCTGCATGAGATGCCTTGCCTGTAAAGCTGTAACGGATGGAATCATTTGCAAGAACTGGTCCGGGAGGCATCATATTAAGGTCGTTGGGATGCCAGCTTAATGCCACATCCAGCTGATTGAAACAGCCCTCTCTAGCCATAAAGGTTTTTCCGCTGCCACCCTCTTCTGCAGGACAGCCGAAATACACTACAGTTCCGCTCTTACCTTCTGTTTCAAGATAATGCTTGAAACCTACAGCGCCCATGAGTGCGCCAACACCAAGGAGGTTATGGCCACAACCATGTCCATTTCCGTTTCCTTCAGCAGATTCCTTTTCTGCAACTCCAGCTTTTTGACTTAGTCCTGGAAGCGCGTCATATTCTCCAAGAAAACCAATCACAGGTTTACCGCTTCCCCACTGGGCACAAAACGCTGTTTTGAGCCCCGCCAGACCTACGGTCACTGAAAAACCTTCATTCTCTAAAAAAGCTACATAATCCTGTACGGACTGCTTTTCCTGAAATCGAATCTCAGCATTTTCCCAAATCTTGTCGCTAAGAGAATAGAAGTCTGATGCTCTTTCCTCCAGGTAATGAACTACTCTGCTCTTATCCATTTGTATTGCTCCTTTTAATAATTATAATACTTTGTTAAAGTTTATGTTCCGTTTTTTCTTCGTTTTCCTGCAAAACATACTATGAGTACAGCGCCAAGCAGGAGAAGTGTGCAGCAGATCAATCCGGTAGTGCGAAGTAACAGGGAGACGCCCGGATTGGGGATACCGGCTGCATATGGCTCAAGAAGATTCTGATGAATCCTCATTTCTCCTAGCATATAGATTGTGAAAAACAATATAAGTTGCTCTATTATGCTGCCCGTAGTCTGTAATCTGATTCTCACAAGTGCTCGTTCCTCTCTTACATAGCGTTCATCTTTCATGTATCTTGCACTTACTTCTGATACAACAATATTGGCGAAAATCCCGCAAAGCACAATTCCGGTCAAGTTGACAACCTGTGACGGAAGTGTCAACAAGAAAGAGAGCACAGCTGAAAGAAGGATGCACACATTGTTTAATCTTGAACCTGAGAGATGCTTTGCCATCATCTTACGCACCATGTCTGACACTATACCGCTCACAGCGATGGCAAGATATACCAGCATTGCCATAGTAGTGTTGCTTACTGATGTATGGTAGACCAGACTGTAAAGCAACACAAAGCTTTTCATTGCACCCACCCAGTACGTCTGAAAGGAATAATCCATATAGTGGCGACGTCTATACATTTCCACGTCTATAAAAAAAATCACCGCAATCGGTGTCAGCCACATCAGTACTGATACACCTGACTGCTGATATTGACGAAGGATTAGAAGACTAAGGAGTGCCAGAATACCGAAAATGAAAAATGCAGGGCTCTTCTTGCTGGTATCGAAGGCTTTTCGTCCGTCAAAAAGCGCATCTCCATCTAAGCGGAGGACGATCCAAAGTGCACTGGATATATAAAGCAGAAACAGAAGTGGAACTATAGGCAGGTTGCTTTTCCCAAGGCCAAGAGCCAAAATCATGATTAGCAGATAGAGGATCATTCCTATACTCTTTCCCTTTTTTAAGGAAGCATCACGTTCCGCGAGGATAGAAAAGACTGGAATAAACATGGCACGTACAGGAGAAAGTCCTACACCAATGAGCAACGAGCTCACAATAAGAAGAGGCCGGTATAGATATGACAATACCATTAACAACGCTCCTGAAAGGGCCATAACCATTCCGCTTTTCATGATTCTGTAAGGGTTAGATATCTTGCCGAACCCGCGTAATGCAATCAGGCAGGCTCGCTCTATGGAATAGAGGATTACAACAGGAACGAAGAAGTTCACTGTTGCTATTTTCCCACTCAGCAAAGAGGAAAAAATCGTAAATGGCAGTAGCATATAGCTTTCTGATAAACTGGATAATACACCCAGACCCAGCTTGGAGATAGGTTTCTTTCTGATTTGCATGTTATCGTACCTCCTCTTTGAAAGCTCTGAATACGGTCGACAGGACACATTTCGGCTATCATTATCTCTTGTGGAACCGCCATAAATAAATCCTCTTTTAATATAGTCATAATATCATTATGCGGACTTCAAATGCAAGTATTTATTACAATTTGTTGCACCAGCACATATATAAAAACCGCCGTTCTTGGCGGTTTGGTAAATAGCAAGGCGAGAGGGGTGTTTTTAACACAAGCCGTTGCAAATAACGGCTTTCCAGGTGAAATAAAGCTGGTAAAAATAATAGTATGCGATTGACATTAATATAATAGCATGCTATTATATGGGATAAGATGTGAATCCTGATTTTTAGGGGAAATAAGAAATATGCACCAGGGGGTGAAATTTGTGAATGTAAATAATACTGCAGGAGGAATGATTAAGATGATCAATGAAGCATTGGAGAGAGATGCCAACAACAACCTCCGGTCATCTGGAACTACGATGTCTCAGATAACGGTTTTACTCATGTTAAATGAAAATGCGGATGGTACCCTTACACTCAAGGAAATTGAGCATTCTCTTCATTGTGCTCAATCAACGGCTCATGGGTTGATAACGAGGCTTGAAGAAAAGGGATTTGTTATCAGTAACGGAGATCCGGATGACAAACGGATTCGCGTAGTCAATATTACAGAAAAGGGAATCGGATGCTGCAGGGATGCCGAGGAGCAGATGATGCAGACAGAGAAGAGAATCCTGCAGTCCCTGAGTAAAGAAGAACAAAAGCAATTTCTGACCTATTTATCTAAAGTAAAAAACACACTCATTTGATTACATCCTCACAGTAATGTGGGGAAATCAATTGAGTAAAATAATCGCATGCTATTAAAAGGAGATAATCATGAATAAAAATGTAAATGAAAATAAAACAGATGGCTCCGAGGTATTCCGTTTGGCGCCCGTTCCCAGGGCCGTTTTACAAAATGCTATTCCGGCAATGCTTGCTATGTTAATGGTACTTGTCTATAATCTTGCAGATACGTTTTTTATCGGGCAAACCCATGATGCATTACAGGTCTCGGCAGTATCACTTGCAACTCCGGTATTTTTATTTTTTATGGCGGTGGGAACAATTTTTGGTATTGGCGGCACATCCGTCATTTCCCGCGCTCTTGGGGAAGGGCGCAGGGATTATGCAAAGAAAGTCTGTGCTTTCTGTATGTGGGCATGTGTTGTGATCGGGATCCTGATGTCTATTGGGTTTCTTGTGTTTATGGAACCACTTTTGAAGCTTATTGGTGCAAGCGCGGATACATGGGAGATGACGAAATCATATCTGACAATCGTATCATTTTGCGGTCCGTTTGTGTTAATAGCCAATTGCTTTAACAATGTTATTCGGGCAGAAGGGCAGTCAACGAAAGCGATGATGGGGCAGTTGATTGGTAATGCTTTCAACGTAATTCTTGATCCGGTTTTTATTCTGTTCTTACATTGGAATATCGTGGGTGCTGCTGTTGCAACAGTAATCGGAAATGTAATCGGAGCGGGGTATTATATTGGCTATTTCCTGAAAGGAAATTCTGCCCTTAGCATAAATATCAGGGATGTGACACCGAAGGAGAAGGTAATGACCAGCGTTCTTGCCATTGGTGTTCCGGCTTCTCTTGGATCCATTTTTATGAGTGTTTCTCAAATTGTGGTGAATGCAAGGCTGGCGTCCTATGATGACATGGCTCTTGCCGGTTATGGAGTTGCGGCGAAGGTTACTATGATAACCGGAATGATTTGTATAGGGCTTGGGCAGGGGGTGCAGCCCCTCCTCGGATACTGTGTTGGGGCAAAACTCACGGACCGTTTTCATAAAGTGATGCGCTTTTCCGCCATTCTTGGTCTGCTGCTCAGTACGATAATGACGGGATTATGCTATTTATTTACAAATCAGATTGTTGGCGTATTTGTGACTAATCCGGATGCATTTTCTTATGGAATAAGGTTTGTGCGGATTCTGCTGACTACGAGCTTTTTATTTGGAATATATTATGTGCTTTTGAATGCCATACAGGCAATGGGAGCCGGAACAGAGGCGCTGATCATGAACCTCAGCAGGCAGGGGCTCATATTCATCCCTGCGCTGTTTATTCTTGAGGCTATCATCGGGATCCATGGAATTGTGTGGGCACAACCTGTAGCAGATGTGCTTTCTATGTTATTGGTGATTGTTTTGTATAGACAATGTATGAAAAAAATGCTATAACTGAATAAATATAACTGGAGAATAACGGGTAAAAATAATGATGAACATAGAATTTGCACGGAAGGAATTTCAGGACTATCTGGCTTCCTTTGATCGAGAAAATGAAAAGATTAAATTGAAAATAATCCACACAGAAGGAGTGGTTCACTGTGCCGCAGAGATTGCCAGGCGTATGAATTTATCGGAGGAAGATAAATGTCTGGCGGAGTTGATTGCGCTGCTTCACGATATTGGACGGTTTGAGCAGATCAAGCAGTTTGACAGCTTCGAGCCAACAACTATGGATCATGCGTCCTACGGGGTGGAAATTCTCTTTGGTGAGAGGAAGATGATTCGAAGATTTGTGAAGGAGGATACTTGGGATGAGGTGATCCGCACAGCGATTGCTCACCACAGTGACTATGAATTGCCGGATATCCGGGATGAACAGACTCTTCTTCATGCAAAGCTGATCCGGGATGCAGACAAGCTGGATAATTGCCGTGTGAAGCTGGAGGAGTCCATAGAGGTATTGCTTGGCATGGATGCACAATCTGTTGGAAGTCAGGAAATCACGGAGAAGGTGTGGGAATATTGCCTGAACCATAAGTGTATTAAATCAGCGGATAGAAGAAACAAAATTGATTACTGGGTATCTTATATTGTTTACTTTTTCGACATTAATTTCCCGGAGACATTTTCGATTATCCGGGAAGAGAATTACCTGGACAGGATTATTGATCGGATTCCTTACACGAATCCGGATACGGTTCAGAAGATGGAAAAACTTCGGAAGATGATAAATGAATATATGAGGAGTTAACGGACAGTGATAACGGGGACAGGTTCCTCGGCTCAATGAGTCGAGGAACCTGTCCCCAAATTATTTTGTTTGTCGAACTATTGCAATATATGTAGTTTTATGTATAATAGAAAATGTTAGGTAATTTTTAAAAAAAAGTATAGTATTACAAAACGGGAGGTGAAATTTTGGACATCGGAAAGAAGCTTAAGGAGCTCAGGCTTCAGAACGATCTGACGCTTGGAGACCTGGCTTCAAGAAGTGAACTAACAAAAGGATTTCTTTCACAGGTGGAAAGAAATCTTACTGCCCCGAGCATTGCTACTCTGGAGGATATTCTGGAGGCACTGGGAACCAATTTATCTGAGTTTTTCCGTGAAGAGGAGGAGAAGCAGATCGTATTTTCCACACAGGATTTCTTCGAGGATAAACAGGATGATTATACGATTGAGTGGGTGATTCCCAATGCGCAGAAGAATGAAATGGAGCCGATTCTGCTTACACTTGCGCCCCATAAGAAGAGTCAGGAGATGCTGGCCCATCACGGAGAGGAGTTCGGGTATGTTTTGAAGGGGACTGTGACGCTGGTACTGGGAAATAAAAAGTACAAATTAAAGGCACAGGAAACCTTTTATTTAGATGGAACGAAAAGCCACTACTTATATAACCATGGAAGTAGTGAGGCTAAGGTGTTGTGGGTTACAACACCGCCGATGTTCTAGGAAGGAGAAGGTGAGATGGAGGAAAAGAAACTGATAGAGTTTCGCAATATTGTAAAAAGTTTTGATGGACAGATTGTCTTAAAGGGTGTGAACCTGGACATTTATGAAAATGAGTTCGTGACCCTGCTTGGACCAAGTGGATGCGGAAAAACAACACTGCTTCGGATTCTGGGCGGATTCCTGGATGCAGATGAGGGAAAGGTGATTTTTGACGGTGAAGAAATCAGTCAGAAGCCGCCTTATGAGAGAGAATTGAATACGGTATTTCAGAAATATGCATTATTTCCTCATTTGAGTGTATATGAAAATATTGCTTTTGGATTGAAAATTAAGAAGATGAGTAAAGACATCATTGACCAGAAGGTTATGAAGATGCTGAAGCTGATCGGTCTGGAAGGTTATGAGGATAAGAATACAACCCTGCTTTCCGGTGGACAGCAGCAGCGTGTGGCCATTGCAAGAGCGCTTGTAAATGAGCCTAAGGTTCTGCTTCTGGATGAGCCGCTTGCGGCACTGGATCTGAAGCTCCGTAAGGAGATGCAGTATGAGTTGAAGAGAATTCAGCAGGAGGTCGGAATCACCTTTATTTTTGTAACTCATGATCAGGAAGAGGCTCTGACGATGTCGGACAAGATCGTGGTTATGAAAAATGGAGAGATTCAGCAGATCGGTACACCACAGGAGATTTATAATGAGCCGTCAAATCGCTTTGTTGCCAACTTTATCGGGGAAAGTAATATTCTTCCCGGAACGATGCTGGAGGATTACAAGGTTCGTTTCGATGACATCACCTTTGATTGTGTAGATTATGGTTTCAAAGAAAACGAAAAAGTTGACGTTGTTATCAGACCTGAGGATATAGACATCGTAGATGTAAAAGATGGTAAGATGACGGGCGAGGTCTTAAGCGTTCTGTTTAAGGGCGTTCACTATGAGATTATTGTTGAGACAGTACCCGGAACCAGTGTTACGGTTAATATGCGCGTGATCCATAATCATGATGTGACCAGCGAGGATGGCAGGGAGAAGATCAGCGCAAATAACTTCTATGTGGATCTGGAGGATGTGAAGGACCTGGATGATAAGGAAATCATTGCCCGTTCCAATGCTCAGGCCTGGGATCCGGAGAATGATGAATATATCTCTATTGCCAAGATTGAATATGATCTTCAGGAAGAAGAGGGACAGTATCCGGTAAAATTCTCTACTTCTAATGGCACCAGTATTGAGAGAACCATTTTCGTGGTAAATCAGCCATTTGTTAAGAATGAGAAGGCAAATGAAGCGATTATGGCGTTTAACTTTATTAAAACGGTAGACGAGATCGTTGAATCTCAGGCACTGGATACAGATATTAAGACCTGGGCAAATGCACAGGGCTGGAAGTTGAGCAATGAGGATGAAAGTATCGATATCAGTGTAGATTATGATTTTGAGCCGTCAGAGGTGAAGGAGGGAATTTACAAGATTACCTTCTCCACAACCGGACGGGAATTTAAGATTCATACCACTGATTATACGGAGGAAGGCCAGGAGGTCGGACTGACATTCTTCCCGGAAGATATTCATGTAATGTCAAGGTTAGATTACTAGCATGAAAAGATTTTCACAATTAGCAGTCCCGTACATTGTCTGGGCAACCTTGATGCTGATTCTTCCCATGGCTCTGATTGCGCTGTATTCTGTGGCAGAGCCGGGAAACAGTATTATTTCTTTTACCCTTACAATGGACCATTACGTCAAATTTTTTACCGACCCTGACTTTTTGATTATACTTTGGCGTTCTCTTTTGATTGCAATTAAAACAACGATTATCTGCCTGCTTCTGGGATATCCGGTGGCGTATTTTATCGCAAGAAGCAGTGAAAAAATGCAGAACATCCTGGTTCTGTGTATTACACTGCCTACATGGATCAACATGCTGGTAAGAACCTATGCATGGATCGGTCTTCTCAGCGAAGGTGGATTATTTCAGAGAATTCTGAGTTTTATCGGACTTGGAAATACAGAACTGCTCTATACGGAAGGGGCAGTGCTTCTTGGAATGGTATATAACTTTGTGCCATTCATGATTTTACAGATTAATACGTCCCTGTGTAAGATGGATCACTCCCTTCTTGAGGCGAGTGCGGATCTGGGAGCAAATCCGGTGCAGACCTTTATGCGGGTTACACTGCCTCTGTCTCTGCCGGGCGTTATTAACGGAATTACACTGGTATTCCTGCCGGCGGTCAGTTCCTTCTTTATCCCGAAGCTTCTGGGCGGCGGACAGTACTTCCTGATCGGTAACCTGATTGAGAATCAGTTCATTACGGTGGGAGAATGGAACTTCGGAAGTGCCATCTCCATGATTATGGCAGTGATCATGATGCTGCTTATGATGCTGGTTCGTAAGGTGGAAATCAGAAATCAGGGCGGAAAGGAGGAATAATCATTATGAAGAAAAGCAAACGTACCTTTGGAAAGATTTTAATGGCTTTGATGATTATTTTCTTCTATCTGCCGATTATTTACATGATTATATTTTCCTTTAACAGTGGAAAATCGCTGACAGCGTTTACAGGATTTTCACTGCGCTGGTATCAGCATATGATGGAATCCGGTGATATGATGGAGGCCCTGTATACTACGTTCAGTGTTGCCATTCTTGCGACAGCTATTTCTACGGTAGTGGGAACGATTACAGCGATTGGTCTCAGTAAATCCAAAAAGATTGTCCGCAATCTGATGGACCAGGTGAATAATCTTCCGTTGATGAATCCGGAGATTGTGACGGCAATCGGCTTTATGCTTTTGTTTATCACATTCAAGGTTGAAAAAGGATATGTGACCATGCTCCTGGCCCATATCGCATTCTGTATTCCTTATGTGATATTGTCGGTTATGCCGAAGATCCGTTCGCTGGATCCCAATCTTGCGGATGCGGCTATGGACTTGGGAGCAACACCCTGGCAGGCTCTGATCAAGGTCATTGTTCCGCAGATCACACCGGGAATTATTTCCGGAGCACTGATTGCATTTACCATGTCCGTGGATGATTTTATTATTTCCTATTTTGTAACGGGACGTGGTGTAAAGAACTTAAGTATCGTGGTATACACCATGAGTAAGCGTGTAAATCCGAGTATTAATGCGGTTTCCACTCTGGTGGTAGTCATTATTACCATCGCACTGATTCTTGTAAATGTCGTTCCGATGCTTCGAACGAATAAGTTAATGAAAACCGAGGCCGGAAAGAAGCGAATCCTGATTCCGGCAGCAGGGGCTCTGGCTCTGATTCTTGTTGCAGTGAGTGTGTTCCGTTTCGGAGGAATCAGTTCTTCCCGTCCGTTTGAGGGTGAGACTCTTCATATTTATAACTGGGGAGAATATACGGGTGAAAATATTATTAAAGACTTTGAAGAAGAAACGGGAGCTACCGTTGTTATGGAGAACTTCGATTCCAACGAGCAGATGTATATCAAGGTGGCAAATGGAGAATCCTACGATCTTCTTGTCCCGAGTGATTATATGATCCAGCGTCTGATCGAAGAAGATTATCTGCAGAAGTTGGATAAATCCAAGCTGGATTGTATGGACAAACTTGTTGATGAAGTGAAAGGCCTTCCGTATGATCCGAATAATGACTATTCTGTTCCGTATTTCTGGGGAACCGTTGGAATTGTATATGATAAGAATAAGGTAGATATCGAAGATCTGGAAATGGAAGGATTTAACATTTTCCTGGATGAAAAATACAAAGGTGACATTTACCTGTATGATTCTGAAAGAGATTCATTCATGATGGCGTTAAAGGCTTTGGGATACTCCATGAATACGGAAAGTGAAGCGGAGATTAATGAGGCTTATGAGTGGCTGGTGAAATGTGTACAGACCATGAAAACGGAGATTGTGACGGATGAGATCATTGACAACATGGCACAGGGAAGAAAGGCGTTGGGACTGATTTATTCCGGTGATGCAGCCTATGTCATGGCTGAAAATGAAGATATGGGATTCTATCTTCCAAACGAAGGAACCAATCTGTGGTCCGATGCGATGGTAATTCCGAAGAATGCGAAGAATCCGGAGCTTGCACATGCATTTATCAACTATGCAACCGATTACGACGGGGCATATGATAACTCCAGTTATGTTGGATATACTTCGGCAAACCGGGAGGTTATGGAAGAACTTTATGGTGAAGGCGGAGATTACGAGGGAATTGAGGCCTATATGCCGAGAATGGGTTATGATAAAGATGAGGTATTTGTTTACAACGAAGATACCAGAAAGATCATCAGTAATCTGTGGAGTAAAGTAAAGATTGCCGCAAGTAATGCGGAATAAAATAGGGGACGGTTCTCCGTCCGGTTAATCCCGGACAGAGAACCGTCCCCTATTTTGAAAAATATGAGAAAAGTTAAGCGCGTATCCCCACGTTTCCAAGGAAAACGGGTGATAGCAGATGTTTGCGTTCTGCAATCATAAGTCCCAGAAGTCCGCACAGCAGTGCCGGAGTAATCCACTGGAATCCATACTGATATAATGGAAGGCTGGCGATGTCAAATGGAATATGAATGTACTCTGATAAAGTAGTCAGAGTGCTGACCGCAATCACGCTCAGGGCGGAGAGCCGGTAAATGATGCGGTGAGAAATCCATTTGTTCATCATTCCAAGGACGACCAGGAGAATCAGTACCGGATAGATCATATTTAATATCGGGGCGGCGAGTTTCAGGATACGGCTGATTCCAAAGTTGGAAATCAGGAAGCTGACTCCCGCGAATAAAAATACGAAGGTCCGGTAGCTGATTCTGTTTCCGGTCTGCTTTTCAAAGAAGGAGGCGGAGGAGGACAATAATCCAATAGCTGGTGTCATGCATGCAGCACAGACCAGGATGCCAAGGAGGATCATTCCCTTCTCGCCGAGTAATGCTTTGGTAATTGCAATCAGAAGCGCCACACGGTCTGTCTCCGGTCCGTAGATTCCGGATACGGTAGCACCCAGATAGGCAAGCCCGCCATATACAATGAACAGTATTGCGGCGGCAATGATACCGGAGCGGGAAATCATATGGAACTGCTGTTCCTTTGTGGTGTAGCTCTTCTGAGCCAGAGTTATCAGGATGGAGGATGAAAGAATCATGGCTGCCATCACATCCATGGTCTGATAACCGGCACCAATGCCTGCCTCTGCGGCAGACTGGACAGATGCCGCAATGTCAATTGTTCCAAGCGGCATAAAGATTCCTTTAATAATTAAAATAATCAGTGCTCCGAGAATCAGAGGAGCGAATACGGTTCCAATAATGTCGATTACTTTGGACTGCTTCAGGCAGAACAGGATGACAACTGCAAAAAAGATCACGGAAAAAACCGGCGCATTTATTTTCGGAAAAAATGGTGCAACGGAAAATTCATATGCAGTTGCTGCGGTTCTCGGAATAGCAATCAAAGGTCCGAGACAGATTGCATTCAGGGAAAGGATCAGCATGGACGGAAGCTTTCCAAGCTTTTCTGTGACACCTGCCGCGCCCTTTCCGATTTTAGCTACAACGAGCAGGGCCAGGAGGCTGAGTCCGATATCCACTGCCATGAAGCACAGAAATGCCAGGAACCAGTTCCTTCCTGCAATCAATCCGAGATAAGGCGGAAAAATCAGGTTGCCGGCACCGAAGAACATGGCAAAAATAGCAAATCCAATTACAAATGTATCTTTAAAAGATTTATGATTCATCTCAAAGCTCCTCTAAACATATAATGATACCTGCGGATTGTTTTGCGCTTTGCACTCACGCAATCCTGGCATTATTATATTGTTAAAAAAAGAACAAAGCAAATAGAGAAAAGTGTCTTGACAGGAAACTTTTTTCGTGTTTATGTATTTAAAGTAGACTTTTTCCTGAAATAATCGAAAAAAACAGGGGAAGAGCTGAATTTAAAATATTTTTCATGGAAAAAGTGATTTTTACGAAACGGAGAAGACTATGAGAATCGAAGAATGTGTGGGGAAAAATATTAAAAAATACCGTCTTGCTTACAAGATGACGCTGGAGGAGCTGGCAAATGAAATCCACAAGAGCAAATCGACGGTTTCCAAGTATGAGAAGGGACTAATTTCCCTCGATATTGCTACTCTGGATGAAATCGCAGGTGTGCTTAAGGTGTCGGCAGCTCAGCTTCTTGCAGTGACAGACGAGAAGGAAGAGGCGGGATATCGGCGGGGAGAATTCCTGGACCGGCAGTATATGTATTCCTATGATGGCCGGAGCAGACGCGTCTTAAAGAGCGTGATTGAACGTTATCGGATCGAGGATTCCGAACAGACGGGAATACAGATGTTCTACGATGTAAGGGACGAAGAAAATCCCGGGGACTGCAAGACACTCTATGCCGGGCTGGGAAGAAAATATGATTTTATAGAAAGCTATACCATGCAGAATCAGAACAACCCGACGGAGCAGATATTGATCTGCTGCATTAACAGCCTGAACCGAACCAGCCGGAAAATGGGAATGTTAACAGGTCTGTCCTATAAAACCATGCTCCCGGTAGCGATAAAAATCATGATATCCTCCGGACCGGTCAAAGAAAATGAAGAGCTGGTGAAAGCACTTCTGCTTACGAAGGAGGATATGAAGACTTCAAAGAAATATAACCTTTTTACCATCGATCAGTTTATGGAATAAGATAGGGGACGGGTTCATATAATCTCTGTGAATGGAGAATCGGGAAGTGCCGGTATGAACCTGTTTTTATTCATCTCAGATATGATTATACCCATGACAATATTCGGAATCGTGTGTTACGGCGTGATGGCAAAGGTAGAAGTGTATGATGTATTTATCAAGGGAGCAAAGAGCGGATTTTTCACGGTGATTAAGATCATGCCCACCCTGGTCGCATTGATGATTGCGGTCGGGATTCTCAGGGCGTCCGGTTTTTTGGAAATGCTGTCGGAACTTCTGGGAAAAGTGACGCAGTACATAGGTTTCCCTGGGGAGCTGGTGCCGCTTACAGTTGTAAAGATGTTTTCCTCATCGGCAGCGACAGGGCTTCTTCTGGATCTATATAAAGAATTCGGGACAGATTCCTATATTGGCAGGATTGCATCAATCAGCATGGCGTGCACGGAGACGATATTCTACACTATGAGTGTGTATTTTATGACGGCGAAGGTGTCGAAGACCAGGTATACTTTGGCGGGGGCGCTGCTTGCAACAATGGGAGGACTTGTGGCAAGTGTATTGGGGACGTAGCAAAATGCATTTTGCTACGTCCCCAATTAACACTTGCCCTGTACCCAATCGCATTTTGCCCTGTACCCATCTGTCATTTCCCCAGGACATGTTTTCTCAACACATCGAAGGAGGCGGGCCCGGTATCCAGCACTGCCTTATGAAATCGCTTCTGTGTGAACTTATCTCCCCATTCTTTCATGGCTTCTTTTTTCAAATCCAGAATCTCCACATACCCGATATAGTATTTTAAATAATTTGCCGGATCTGCGATGATCAGATCGTAGATGCTTTCGATGGTATATTGATCGGTGATTCCGTATTCCCGGAAGAAGGCGACGGTATCGACAAGGGTCCACCCGTCATAGTGTATCCCGATGTCTGCAAGTGCGTATAGTCCGAGGATGACGGAGGAGTTACGCTGGGTTAGAAGTGCCTGAGCCCTGGGAAGGGTGGTGTAGTAGTGGCTTAACATTTCACTGTAGGTGGCCCACCCTTCCGTGTAGCCCCCGAAGTTCAGGATACTTCTTATGGGGTCGGGCTCGGTGGAGGCATAGTAGACGGTCTGATAGAGGTGCCCCGGATAGCCCTCGTGGGCGAGGGTTGTATAGAGTTCGAGGTCGTCGGGCAGATGACTCTGGTTGATATAGATGATATTATTTTTGATATTGTCTATTGGCGGAATCATGTAAAACGCAGGGCTGAGAAAGTTTTCCATTTCCTGTGATACGTATTTTATTTCTACATTTACGTCTGGCGGGGTGGGAAAGTCGTCGGACATTTTCTGTTTTAATTTGCTTAAAATGGCCGTGGGGTTGGAGTCTTCCAGAGTGAACGGGACTGTTTCGACGGAATCCTGCAGGATTTCCTGCATGGCGGTCAGATCCTCAGACATCTGCTGTTTTATCAGTTCCTGAAGTTCCGTAATATTCCTGGAGGATCCGGTCTCTGAACGGACCAGGTATTCATAGTAGGAAGAGCCGTCCGGGTAATGACAAAGCCCGTGTGTGTTATTTCCGCTGGTGCGCAGTGAATAAAGTGTGTTGGCAAGTTTTTGATATGCAGGGTAAATAAAATTGTTTACAGAAGAAGCGTTTTTGGAAATATAGTTTTCTTTTGTGGTTTGATTCAGACCGGGGATCTGATCCAGGCGGCTTGCAAATGTAGTGAGGAGATAATTGGAATCTCCCATGTTCAGGAAGGTGTTGCATTCTTTGATAATACTGTCAGCTGTGTAGGAAGACATGAATAGTCCTGCTGAGGATTTGGACTGTTCGAATTCTATGAGGGAATCGAAGTATTCGGGGACACAGGCCAGCAATTCCAGATAT
The DNA here is from genome assembly GCF_050314255.1 of Sporofaciens sp. SGI.106. Lineage (NCBI taxonomy): Bacteria > Bacillati > Bacillota > Clostridia > Lachnospirales > Lachnospiraceae > Sporofaciens > Sporofaciens sp. SGI.106. The sequence continues at coordinate 234,766 of NZ_JBNPMZ010000002.1, read as the reverse complement.
GTATCGATATCTTCTGTGGTATAAAATGTATATTCCGAGAGCAGAACCGGTAGCTGGGCCTGAATACCGGTAAGAGGGCTTAAGGGTTCTTCATAGAGAGCGTAGGGAGCACCCATGAGAGCGGTTTTAAGATAGTCTTCCAGGACATCATAGGTGAGCTGATTTTTTTCTGAGAGATTATCATAATTAAAACGATGCAGTGCGGCGAGGCAATTTTCCAGTGCGGCGCAGGAGGAAGCGGTGTCGGCAGTATAGGAACCCAGAGAGACGGACATGGAGCGGATGCCATATTGATCCGGGTCTTTTAAGGTATAGTGAAGAGTAAGAGCATTTCCGGAAATCTCCTGGCAGAAAAGCTCCTGAGTGAATTTGTTGAATTTTCTGTTTGCCTGACTGGCGAAGATACGGTCGGAACAGCCGCACATGGCCAAAAGGACGAGTAGAAAAGAGAGAATACACAGGATGGATATTTTTTTGCGCATATTGCCTTCCTAAAGAATTTCATCTATATTATTTATGAAATGAATAAAGGAGGTATGCAGGAAAATGAATTGGCAGAAGAATCCAATGGCACTGATGCAGATAAAAAATATGCTGGACCGATTTAAGGCAAACCATCCCAAGTTTCCTAAATTTTTGAAAGCGGCAGCAGAAAAAACGGGCACGGACAGCGTGATCGAGATTACGGTGACCACTGCCGCCGGGGAGACAATAAGCGGAAATATCCGGGTCACGGAAGAAGACATGGAGCTGATTCGTCAGATCAAAGAGATGGCTTGACAATAAGCGTATTATTGTGCTACCATTTTCCATATGAAATATGAAAAACGCAGTGACGAAAAGAGTAGGTCGGCGGAAGTTTTACAGAGAAATCCCGTTGCACAGGGTGCAGATGCTGAGAGGGATGAACGGAAACAGACTGAAGATGGCTTCTGAGCAGCGTGGGGGAACCGGATTCTTGCAGATTAATGGCAACCCTGCGATGGGTACCGCCCATTACAGCGGAGAGGTGTCGGGAGCACCTTATGAGGTTCTGTCTGTGAAGGCAGGGCGAAGAGAAGTGGTAACACGGGATAACTCGTCTTCTTTGATTCTTAGGAATTGGAGAAGACTTTTTTAATGTGACGAGGAATTCCTCGTTACATTAAAAACGCACTTCGTGCGATGGTGCGCAGCTCGCGGAAATGAAGTTGCTGCATTGCAGCCCGCTCGCGCGCGAAGATTGCGCAGACGCGCAATCTTATGTCTAAATAAGAATAAAAAGGAGCAGATATTATGTGTGAAAAATGCAGTAAACCAAAATATTATATTACAACGGCGATCGCTTACACATCCGGCAAACCGCATATCGGAAATACTTATGAGATTGTGCTGGCAGATGCGATTGCGCGTTACAAGAGAAGTCAGGGATATGACGTTTTCTTCCAGACAGGAACGGATGAGCATGGTCAGAAGATCGAGCTGAAGGCAGCGGAAGCAGGCGTTACACCGAAGGAATTCGTAGACGGTGTGGCAGGCGAGATCAAGAACATCTGGGATCTGATGAACACTTCCTATGACAAATTCATCCGTACCACTGACGATTACCATGAGAAGCAGGTACAGAAGATTTTCAAGAAATTATACGATCAGGGAGACATTTACAAAGGATCTTATGAAGGCCTTTACTGTACTCCGTGTGAGTCATTCTGGACAGAGTCACAGCTGGTTGACGGCAAATGTCCGGACTGTGGACGCGAGGTAAAACCGGCGAAGGAAGAGGCATATTTCTTTAAAATGAGTAAATATGCAGATCGCCTGATTGAGCATATCAACACCCATCCGGAGTTCATTCAGCCGGTATCCAGAAAAAATGAGATGATGAACAATTTCCTGCTTCCGGGACTGCAGGATCTGTGTGTGTCCAGAACCTCTTTTAAATGGGGAATCCCGGTTGATTTTGATGACAAACATGTGGTATATGTGTGGCTGGATGCGCTGACCAACTATATTACCGGAATTGGTTATGATGCGGACGGAGAGAGCACCGAGCAGTACAAGAAAAACTGGCCTGCTGACCTGCATTTAATAGGTAAGGATATCATTCGTTTCCATACGATCTACTGGCCGATTTTCCTGATGGCACTGGGCGAGCCTCTGCCGAAGCAGGTATTTGGTCATCCGTGGCTCCTGCAGGGAGACGGCAAGATGAGTAAGTCAAAAGGAAATGTGCTGTATGCGGATGAGCTGGTAGATTTCTTCGGTGTGGATGCGGTTCGTTATTTTGTACTTCATGAAATGCCGTTTGACAACGACGGAGTGATTTCCTGGGAGCTGATGGTAGAGCGTCTGAATTCCGACCTTGCAAATACACTGGGCAATCTGGTAAACAGAACGATTTCCATGACAAATAAATACTTTGGCGGTGCAGTAACCGACAAGGGCGTGGCTGAAGACGTGGATGCTGATCTGAAGGCGGTAGTGGAAAATACCCCGAAGGCCGTAGATGCCAAGATGGATGACCTGCGTGTGGCAGATGCAATCACAGAGATCTTCGCACTGTTCAAACGCTGCAACAAATATATTGATGAGACCATGCCGTGGGCTCTTGCAAAAGACGAGGCAAAGAAAGACCGTCTGGAGACCGTGCTTTATAATCTGATTGAGAGCATCAAGGCCGGCGCAAGACTTCTGGAATCCTTCATGCCGGAGACGTCCGAAAAGATTCTGGCACAGCTTGGCGATGGAAAGGTAACAGAGACACCGGAGATCCTGTTCCAGAGACTGGATATCAATGAGGTCATGAAGAAGGTAGAAGAGCTTCATCCGCCGGTAGCAGAGGAGCCTGAGGCACCGGCAGAAGAGGAAAATGTAATCGACATCGAAGCAAAGCCGGAGATTACATTCGAAGATTTTGGCAAAATGCAGTTCCAGGTAGGCGAGATCATTGCCTGCGAGCCGGTAAAGAAATCCAACAAGCTTCTGTGTTCACAGGTGAAGATCGGAAGCCAGGTGAAGCAGATCGTTTCCGGAATTAAGAAACATTACAGTGCAGAAGAGATGGTAGGCAAGAAGGTTATGGTTCTGGTGAATCTGAAACCGGCCAAGCTTGCAGGCGTACTGTCCGAGGGAATGCTGCTGTGTGCAGAGGATGCGGAAGGCAATCTGGCACTGATGACATCGGAAAAAGAGATGCCGGCGGGAGCAGAGATCTGCTAGCAAAGAGCAGAGAACTGCTAACCAGAGGCAGAGTACTGTTAACTAATGAGGACAGAGCGCTGTCAGTAATATGTTGTGACATGCTTCCTTTCGGGGAGACAAGGGGAAAACTTGTTTGCCCGGGAGGGGGCATTTTTTTGAAATTTTTCACAGCCTTCACAGAAATTTAATTTTCATCAGGTAGGATTCTTAATAAAAGTGTGTTATAATTGGTCTAATTTACACATTTAGGAAAGTAAAGAATTGAAGAAACAGGAGCTGTACGAGTTATGATATTTGAGACACATGCTCATTATGATGACAAACAATTTGATCCGGACCGGCGGGAGCTTCTTTCGTCCATGGCAGAGGGCGGAGTCGGTACCATCGTGAACGTCAGTGCCACTTATGAATCCTGTGAGAGGGTCGTGAACATGGTGCAGGACTATCCATTCATGTACGCCGCGGTGGGAGTTCATCCCGATGAAGTGGGAGCGCTGAATGAGGATACATTTGCAAAGATGAAAGAGCTCTTTAGGCAGCCGAAGGTTGTGGCGGTCGGAGAGATCGGGCTTGATTATTACTGGGACAATGAGTCCCATGATTTACAGAAGAAATGGTTCGCAAAGCAGCTTGATCTGGCGAGGGAGCTGGATCTTCCGGTACTGATCCACAGCAGGGATGCGGCAGCGGATACCATGGAGATGATGAAGCAGTACGGTCAGGGACTGGAAGGTGTGATCCACTGCTACTCTTATTCAAAAGAGATGGCAAGAGAATATGTGGATATGGGATATTACATCGGAGTCGGCGGTGTGGTGACATTTAAAAATGGACGGAAGCTCAAGGAAACGGTGGAGGAAATTCCGCTTACTTCCATCCTGTTGGAAACTGATTGCCCTTATCTGTCACCGGAGCCCAACCGGGGCAAGCGGAATTCTTCCCTGAATCTGATCTATGTGGCGGAAGAGATCGCGCGGATCAAGGGTGTGACCTGTGAAGAGGTGATTGCACAGACGGAGGCAAATGCCCGGAAGATGTACCGCATTCCGTAAATGGACAGATAAATATAAGAAATATTTAAGTTTACAAAACAAGAAGGAGACTTGGATATGGCAGAGCCAACGCTGGGGAATCCCCAGAATACCATTGAGATTTTAAAAAAATATAATTTTTCATTTCAGAAGAAATTCGGGCAGAATTTCCTGATCGATACCCATGTGCTGGACAAGATCATCCGGGCGGCGGAAATAACGAAAGATGATTTTGTGCTGGAGATTGGGCCGGGAATCGGAACCATGACCCAGTACCTGGCGCAGGCAGCAGGCAAGGTGGCAGCAGTGGAGATCGATAAGGCATTGATACCGATTCTCTCCGAGACGCTGGCGACTTATGATAATGTAACGATCATTAATGAAGATGTGCTGAAGCTGGACATTCCAAAGCTTGTCCGGGAAGAAAATGGCGGAAAGCCTATTAAAGTAGTGGCAAATCTTCCATACTATATAACGACGCCCATCATTATGGGATTATTTGAAAATCATGTGCCTATGGAAAGTATCACCGTAATGGTGCAGAAAGAAGTAGCGGACCGGATGCAGGTGGGACCGGGCACGAAGGACTACGGCGCACTGTCCCTGGCAGTTCAGTATTATGCCAGCCCTTATATCGTGGCAAATGTGCCGCCCAACTGCTTCATGCCAAGGCCGAAGGTGGGGTCTGCGGTCATCCGTCTGACCACCCATGAGAAACCGCCGGTAGAGGTGGAAGATGAGAAACTGATGTTCCGGATCATCCGGGCCTCATTTAATCAGAGAAGAAAGACGCTTGCAAATGGACTGAATAACTCGGTGGAGCTTGATATTCCGAAGGATGTTATCATAAAAAGCATTGATGAGCTGGGAAAAGGCCCAAGTATCCGCGGAGAGGCTCTGACGCTGGAAGAATTTGCAGCATTAACAAATATGATCTGCCGGAATCTGAAATAAAGCGGCAGACAAATGATAAAAGAAACAGTAGTGAAAATTTAGCAAAATGAAAATGGAAAGGGGAATGTCTATGGCAAGAACATCTGTACAGAAAGCATTATTTGAAATCACACCGGAGATTCAGGAGCTGGCGGCTCTCTGCGAAAAAAACAATGCAATTGACAAAGAATTGTATACCCAGTATGAGGTTATGCGGGGGCTGCGAGACGTTAATGGAAAAGGAGTGCTGGCCGGCCTTACAAATATTTCCGACGTATGCGCGAAGAAGATCGTAAACGGCGAAGAGGTACCGTGTGAAGGAAATCTTTACTACAGAGGTTACAATATCAAAGACCTGGTGGGTGGATTCCTGAAAGAGGATCATTTTGGATTTGAGGAAATCACGTATCTCCTGTTATTTGGCGAGCTGCCGACTGCGAAGCAGTTAGAGGATTTTCACGAAATGCTGGTGGAGAGAAGAACACTGCCGCCGAATTTCGTGCGTGATGTCATTATGAAAGCGCCAAGCCGTGATATGATGAACAGCCTGTCGCGCTCGATCCTGAATCTGTATTCCTATGATGCCAAGGCAGATGATACCTCCATTCCAAACGTACTCAGACAGTGTCTGAACCTGATCAGTCAGTTCCCGATGCTGATGGTGTACGGATACCATGCATATAATTACCGCCGGGGAGATGATTTATTTATCTATGCACCGGATCCGGAATTATCTACCGCAGAAAATATCCTGATGATGCTGAGAGAAGACCGGAAGTACAGCAAGCTGGAGGCAAAAATTCTGGATATGGCGCTGGTACTTCACATGGACCACGGCGGTGGAAATAACTCCACATTTACTACCCACGTAGTTACATCATCCGGAACGGATACTTATTCTACGATTGCGGCAGCCATGGCTTCCTTAAAGGGACCGAAGCATGGCGGTGCAAATATTAAGGTAACCCAGATGTTCGAAGACATGAAAATGAATGTAGAAAACTGGGAGGACGAAGAAGAGGTTCGTCAGTATCTGTGCGACCTGCTGGATAAGAAAGCATTTGACCAGAAAGGACTGATCTACGGAATGGGTCATGCCATCTACTCGGTATCCGACCCGCGTGCGGATATTTTCAAAGGATTTGTAAAGCAGCTTGCAAAAGAAAAAGGCTGTGAGAAGGAGTATGGACTTTATGAAACGGTCGAGCGGCTGGCTCCGGAAGTCATCGCGGAGAAGCGGCGCATTTACAAAGGAGTAAATGCAAACGTAGACTTCTACAGCGGATTGGTATACAGCATGCTGGATCTTCCGCCTGCATTGTACACTCCGATTTTCGCTACGGCACGAATTGTTGGATGGAGCGCACACCGTCTGGAAGAGCTTAAAAATGTAGATAAAATCATCCGTCCGGCATATAAGCCGCTGGCTCCATACCGGGAGTATGTGCGGATGGAAGACAGATAAGACAGAGTTCATCTTGAAAGATAGAACCCGGGAAACAAAGGGGAAATACGAATGAAGAAAGAATTTAATTATCCGTCCAGAGACGGAGTGACGCAGATTCACGGAATCATGTGGATGCCGGAAGGTGAAGTAAAAGCGGTGCTCCAGATTTGTCACGGAATGGTAGAATACATTGATCGCTATGATGAATTTGCAAGATTTCTTGCAGAACAGGGCTATTGCGTGGTAGGACACGACCATCTGGGCCATGGAAAATCCATTCAGAGTGAAGAATACTATGGATATTTCCATGAGACGAAGGGAAATCAATACGTCATCGGAGATATTCACAGATTGCGGCAAATGGCCATGAAAAAATATCCGGAAGTGCCCTATTTCATGCTGGGACACAGCATGGGATCCTACCTTCTGCGCCAGTACCTAACCATGTATGGAAATGGACTTGCCGGAGCCATCATCATGGGAACCGGATATATGGGTCCGGTCATCCTTGGTGCCGGAAAATGCGTGTGCCGGGCAATTGCGGCGGTGAAGGGCTGGAAATACCGCAGCGCCCTGATTAATAACATCGGATTCGGAGGATTCAACCGGAAATTCGAACCCTGTGACAGCCCCAACACATGGGTGACATCCGACGAAGCAATCCGGAGCAAATATGAAAATGACCCGTTGTGCGGCTTTACCTTCACGGTAAATGGCTATTACCAGATGTTTACCGGAATGCAGGTTCTGACAAAGCGAAAAAATATGGAAAAAGTGCCAAAAGACCTGCCTGTATTTTTCGTATCCGGAGAGGATGATCCGGTGGGCAACTTCGGAAAAAGCGTCCGTAAAATATGCCGGAAATACATAGACAGCGGGATGAAAGATGTGTCCATCAAACTGTATCCGGGAGACCGGCATGAGATATTGAATGAGACCGACCGGCAGCAGGTGTATGAAGATCTGTACCGGTGGATGGAGAAAAAGAGGAAAGAGAGCTTGTTGTCATAAGGCAACAGGCTCTCTTTCTGTCTTTTCCGATTATAAGGTAAAGCTGAGTTTTCGTAGAGCATCTTACTCTGAGAATAGACGCTCCTCATAGGGTTATACTATGAATAGGAGGTTCAGAATATGAGAGCGGTTGGAAACAAAACATGTTTAAGTGATTCTTTTGAGTCACAAAAGAAAGCTGCACGTGCAGTTGCTAATGGACTTCTTACTAACGAGGTCAGAGGTGGACGGAAGATGGAAGTAAAAAAAAGTGATGTTCATAAGGCTAGGTGTCGAGGAAGTGCATTTGCTAAAAAATATGGAATTTAAGAATAAGTGATGGAGATTGATTGAAGCTTCTCAAAAAAGAAGCTTCGTTTTGAATAAAATCATTGATGATAGTGTTATAAAAGCAAAAATCATGAGAAGGAGTAAGCGTGATAGGAGGGGTGGAAAATAGCTAGAAAACAAAGAATATGGTATCCGGGGGCAATTTACCACTTGATGGAAAGAGGAATCAGAAGGCAGGAAATTTTTCGAGAAGATATGGATTATCAGGTATTCATTGCCATAATGAAAAGTGCACTTGAAAAGAATGGATGTATGGTACATGCCTATTGTATGATGACAAATCACTTTCATATACTGCTTGAGACTAGTGAGAGAGAAATAGGGAAATTTATGAAACAACTTGCAAGCAGTTATGCAATTTATTTTAATCGTAAATATTTATATACAGGGCATTTGTTTGAAGGCAGATATAAGGCATGTCTTGTGGAAGATGATGCGTATTTTTTACAGACGAGCCGCTATATTCATTTGAATCCGGTGAAGGCAAAGATGGTGGAACATCCCGAGGATTACCCCTGGAGTTCGTATCGGACATTGTTAGGGTTTAGTGATGATAGGATCACACAGATAAGTCGTACACATGCGTATTTTGGGCAGAATCCGATCATGCGTTATCGGCAGTTTGTAGAAGATATAGGACACAAATATGTAGTACAGGAAAACGAAATAAAGAAAAGCATGGGGGAGGATGATTTATGGCTACCGTGGTAAAAAGTTTTGCGATACAGGGGATAGACGGATATCCGGTTGATATTGAGATCAAAACGCTGGAAGGACAGCCGATGATAACCATCATAGGGCTTGGCGATCTTTCCGTAAAGGAAGCGGCAGAAAGGATTCAGGCATCTATTGATGAGAGTGGGTATGTGAAGTACCGAGGGTCAGGCACTAGAAACTTTGCACACAGTAGATTGCGGTCAGGTCAGCACTAATATCTCAAAACCGGGCATCACCAAAGGCCAGCACTGGCACAACAGCAAGTGGGAGCACTTTATTGTTGTGCATGGTCATGGCTTGATGGATACATTTTTTGAAAAAGTTTGAAATTCAGGGCTTCCATCAATGCATACCTGCCGTATTCCAAAGTCCCCTATAAAGAATCCGAAGTCTCAGCCAATGCAGATCGGTGTGAGCTGATTAAACTTGAAATAGCAAAAAATAGCGAGTTCAGATAAATTGTTAATGGTAGTATTATAAAATGAAAAAAGATAAATACGCCCTTAACACGCATAATACATTGACTTATACGCATTGAAGGCGTATAATAGAAAAATGCACGGAGGTGAGCACGTGAAGCGTCGCGAACTGATAAAAAAACTTGAAAGTGTTGGATTTGTTTTTAAGGAACATGGTGGAAATCATGATACATATAAACGTGGAAGTGATATTGAGCAAGTTGCGAGACATACAGAAATCAATGAGATTACGGCAAAACGAATTCTGAAAAAATGAGGATTGAAATAATCCCCGGATTTCAAGAATTATTTATCAGTGTTTTGATATTATATATTATTAAATGGCAAGAAAGGGGGAAAACAATTATGAAAGGAGCGTATCCAATACTGATAAAAAAGTGTGGCGATGATTATCTTGTGTATATTCCAGATATGGACATTTATACAGAGGGAAAAAGTGTGGCTGATGCTATGGAAATGGCGAGAGATGCTATAGGGTTAAAGGGAATGGATTATATTGATCAAGCCGTAGAAATTCCAATTCCTTCACTTAGCGAAGAAGCATTACGGAAAGCCCAGGCGGATGCAGATGAAGATTTTGATTATTCAGATGGACTTTTTACTCTTGTAGATGTTGATTTTGATGAATATATAAAGAAAATAAGAAATAAAGCTGTGAAAAAAAATTGTACTATTCCGTATTGGATGAGCGTTGAGGCTGACAAAGCCGGAATTAACTATTCAAGGGTATTGCAAGATGCAATAATGAATTTAATTGGAAAAGGCGCAAAGAGAGTATAATCCACAATCATAAAGGCACCCTTCGGAAGGGACAGGACGTATCTCCCTACTCCGTTTTTGAAAACTGAGTGGGGAGATACGTCCTGCGTGTTCATTACCACATGCAAGTTTCTACATGAACATCTTCTTTCTTTTGCATTACTATCTCTGTAATATCTGTATAATCATCGTTAGTTCTTACCAGAATCCAATTATCAAAGTATTCATATATTTTTCTATACTTATCATACAAACTATAAAGTGAAGGGATACCATCTTCGCTTATCGCATCGAGGATTATTTCTGAATCATAGTCATTTTCATTCATAAAGGTCTTAAAATCCAGATTGGATTCCCGATATTCTTTAAAAATGAAACTGGCAACATCACCATTGAGTTTCTTCAAATAATCAAATTCATAACACCTGTCATCAACATTATTATTAATTAGTTCCAATGGTATCTTAATTCTAAATGGACCAGGCACAACATAATACCATTTATGGTCTAAATCGTAAAAATATCCATAATCAACAAAAGCAATTTTGCTAAAAATCATTCGTTCTGTGGTATCTACCCAAAACGCTCTTCCTATAGGTGCATGTGATTCGAACCAGTTGAATCCACCATTCTCGCTTCCTACTCTTCCAATTAATTGAGTCTGACCAAGTCCAAATAGATATTCAACATCTTTCGGATTCTGATACCACTCAAGCAATCTTGCCCCAACCATACAATAATATCCACCATTTCCACTCCATCCGTACTGAACCTGACCATCCGGAAGTCTTCTTGCAATAATACTTATATCTCCCATTTATATTTCTCCCTTCACAAATATCCGTATATATGATACGTATATACGTATATTATCATAAAAAAAAGTATACATCAAGTTAATTTGACATATACTATGTAGTTTTAATCACATTTATCTTTTAAAGCTTCCAGATAACCAAATAATCTATTTTTTTGTCGTACATCCAATCCACGAAACGATTTTAATAAAAAAACTTCCTCATTATTCAGTGCAATCCTATAATCAATCGTATTTTCCAACTTACTGATTTCATTCTCTGACAATAGCTCATACGGAGTAATTTGCAAAACTTCGCATATTTTTAATATTTTATCTGCAGAAGGATTTGTTTTTTTTCTTTTCCAATCACTTATTGTACTTTGAGAAATATCCGTTCTTTCGGCAAACTCTTTTTGACTCATACCTCTTTCGTTTAAAAGAGTAAATATTTTTTGACTGACTAACATAATCACACCACCTTTACAACATAGGTTTTGTTACTGTTAAAAAACAACTTTTCTTTTAATATATTATATCTTTTTTTGATATTTCGTAAATATACTTTAGGATAAAAAAGCGGGAATCCTCGGTAATTCAATTGCCGAGATGAAAGCTCTATAGTGCCAGAGGGACGTCGTGAAAGGCGAAAGATTCAATTTTGTAAAATTGCAGACGGTCTCTCTGGCATGTTTTGTATAAAAATCTGGGCTATAAAAATCTGGTTTCTTTTTTAAGAATAACTATGGCGGGCATAGGTGTTTTGTGATATAATGTATAAATTATTAATGAAGGTGATAAGTAGCTATTAGTTTAGAAAGGGGGAAATGGAACATGAAGATTTTGATTGATGATGTAAAATTGAACCTCCTTTTGGAACAGAAAAAGCAGTTTATTGGGAAAACGATTGTTTGGGATAGCGTTCTGTCTTCGGCTTCATTGCTGATTTCGGTAATAATGTCCTCCTATAAGGACATTTTGGGAATACCTGGGGTAGTATTTAAGACTCTGTTTGTTATCCTGGGTCTATTCTTTACAGGGAAAAGCATTGTCGATATTGTGAAAACTTCAAAAAATCGGTATAACTTTGAAGACTTATTGAGGGATATTAATAAATTGAATGAGATTGCTCACAATCATTCGATTGTGGTTATTAAAGACTCATTCCAAAAGTTTCCGAACAGATTCCTTGTTTATGAGGATAATAGGTGGGATTGCGAGTTCTTCTTGAACTATAAGGAAAACCCAAATAACGAAGAGTTTATCAGAAGTCATATTTCGAATGAACTTAAGATTGATCCAGGTGATATACAATTGAAGTATGTTGGTCAAAAGATACATGAAAAGTATTCGGAAAGCGCAAAAGAAGCCAAGATATATAGCCACAAGTTTTATTTGGCAACTATCAAAGAATTTCCGGATTTTATGAAGCAAGAGTCATTCGAAAGTGATGGAAGAGAATATCATTGGAGAAGTATGCCAGAGTTAGAGCAGAATCCAGATGTTCAGAAGAAAAATATCGATGTAGTGAACTTTGTGAAAGAATTGTTTTAGGGAAAAATTTTTATGAAGGCATAAGGACAGTGTCCTTATGCCTTTTTTCATTCTTATTTCCGCAATAGGAAATCCATTCTGTTAAAGTATATTTTTGTGTGTTTGCGCAAAAAATACATGCAAACAGAAAGGAGTATAACAGTATGAATAGAGAGTTCTCAAAGAGAATGCAAGAAAAATTAGATGAATTAAAAAATTCAAATGAGCCCCAGCCGATTCGAAGTGATGGCGCCGGTGCATTGGATTTAGGTCCCAGAAATCCGGAACGCGCAAGGCAGCTTCCGGATACTTTGGTACCCCCTGCTACTGATTTTGGATTAATCCCCAATTTAAAATTTTCATTTGCAGATGCACATATGACTTTAAAGTCCGGCGGATGGTCTCGCGAAATAACAAGCAGAGAATTACCGGTTGATGAAACTTTAGCCATTGTAAATATGAATCTTTCCCCCGGTGTCAGAGAAATGCACAGTCATCTTCAATCCGAATGGGGCTATGTTTTGCAAGGTGGTGCAAGGGTTACTGCTGTTGATGAAAAAGGTAGAACATTTATTGCCGATTGTAAACCTGGGGAAGGATGGATTTTTCCGGCTAATATACCTCATTCTATACAAGGTTTACATGAAGGCTGTGAATTTTTAATGTTATTCGATAAAGGAAGCTATTCCGAGGATAATACTTTTTCAATCTCAGAACTGTTTTCACACATTCCACGAGATGTGCTGTCTGCGAATTTTGGATGTGATGAATCAGAGTTTGATGTAATTCCTGAAAAAGAAGTTTATATTGTTGATGGTGGTGATCCGGGTACCATTGAGTCGCAAAGAGTTGTCTCTCCCTATGGAGATGTTCCTAATACCTATAAACATGAACTTATCAATGTAAAACCAATTATTTCCGATGGCGGAAGTATCAGAATCTTAGATCATAAAAACTTTCCTGCCTGCTCAACTACTTCTGCAGCTTTAGTTGAAATTGAACCTGGCGGCATGAGAGAAATTCACTGGCATTCAAATGCAGATGAACTTCAATACTATATTCAGGGAAAAGCCAGAATGACTGTTTTTAAGCCTGGACCAAAAGCCAGAACATTTAATTATCAGGCCGGTGATGTTGGATATGTTCCTGTTGGTAATTTTCATTATGTACAAAACATTGGTAATGAAAAAGATATCTTTTTAGAGATTTTTAAAAGTAACCACTTTGCTGATATTTCATTAGCTCAATGGATTGCAATGACTCCAAAAGAAGTCGTTAAGTCTGTTCTTAATCTTTCTGATGAATTTTTAGACCATGTGAAGAAAGAAAGTAATCCGGTTGTAAAATATCCCGGATTTGAAATGCCACCTGCAAAAGGAACCCCACAAAATGTACAATATTTTAAAAATTTTGATTATAAAGTAAATGATATGCCTTGTAAGGCTGCAAAAGAACATTAGAAGCGACGTGTTTCATGACAAAAAACAGTACACAAATGGATTCATCACAGTGAAATTAACGGGACAGGTTCCTCAACTCATTGAGTCGAGGAACCTGTCCCTGTTGACTCGTTATCTGATTTTTCTTTTGTTATATATTGCAGCACCGGTTATTCCACAGATGCTTCTATGCATAAAACGGACTCATCCGGAAGAGTGATTGCCGGAGCGTCCAGTGATACTATCTGAAAACCGTCATGCAGTGTGAGTGTTTGGGTTTCGTTGTCCCAATTCCACAGATCGCCCTCAGCAGGTTCAGGTAAGATTTCAGACGTAAAGTCGAGGCTTTGGTAGTTCGGGGTATTTGGTTGAATATCAGCTTCTACGATACAGGTTCCGGCATCGTCATATGAGCCCAGGATAATATAATAGGTTCCCGTTTCCGGCACCAGATATTTGAACTTTTCGCCATATGATGAGCCGTAATTATCTTCATCAAAAGTTTTGAGATGTTGGAATGTACCATCTATTTCTTTGTACATGTCCAAAAAGGTATCAATATTATCTCCAGCATTTTTGCCGTAATAATTAAAGCATAAAATATTGTTTTCAGAGGCAGCCAGCTCTGAAATATATGATAATAAAATTATACCATGTGGGTGAGAGACTGTCGATGAAAAATAGTGGGTATCAAAATAAATCAGAAATTAATAAGGTCATGCTTGAGCGGACTCGTGTCAGAGGGTATAATAATGTTATTTGAAGGAGATGGAAGGCTATGAAAGTTTTAATTGTTGTTGATATGCAGAAGGATTTTATTGATGGTGCTCTTGGAACGGGAGAGGCCGTTGAAATCGTCGGAGCAGTGAAGGAAAAAATTGAAGATTATAAAACGGAAGGTAATACGGTTATTTTTACAAGGGATACGCATAACTCAGAGTATCTGAATACTCAGGAAGGCAGGAATCTGCCGGTAGAACACTGTATTCAGGGAACGGATGGCTGGGAGATTTCTGCGGAGCTTCCGGTAGGAGACTCAAAAGTTATTAATAAACCTGCTTTTGGATCCATTGAGCTGGCTCACTATATCAGGAGTCTTAAGAATGTTGAGGAAATTGAACTGGCAGGGCTTTGTACGGATATTTGTGTAATTTCAAATGCGATGATATTAAAGGCTGCTTATCCGGAAATTCCAATTACTGTGGATGCCTCATGCTGCGCGGGAGTGACGCCTGACAGTCATAAAAATGCGTTAAATGCAATGAAAATGTGTCAGATAAGGATTGTAAATGAATAGAAGAATGACATGGAGGAGTTAACATGGCGGGGACACTGTTTTTGTGTGCAACACCAATTGGAAATCTGGAGGATATGACGTTTCGGGCGGTCAGAATTTTAAAAGAGGTGGATATGATTGCAGCGGAGGATACCCGAAACAGCATTAAGCTTCTGAACCATTTTGAGATTCGGACGCCCATGACCAGTTACCATGAATATAATAAGATCGAAAAGGGTCATAAGCTTGTGGATATGCTGCTCGACGGTAAGGATATCGCATTGATTACGGATGCGGGAACGCCCGGAATATCTGATCCGGGTGAGGAACTGGTCAGAATGTGCTATGAGGCAGGGGTAACGGTAACTTCGGTTCCGGGAGCGGCCGCCTGCATTACAGCTCTTATTCTCTCGGGACTTTCTACGAGAAGATTTGCTTTTGAAGCATTTCTGCCTTCGGATAAGAAGGAGAGAAGGGAAGTGCTGGACCAGCTGGCAGGGGAGACACGGACGATGGTTATATATGAAGCTCCCCATCGGCTTCTAAAAACGCTGAGGGAACTTTTGGAGAATCTGGGAAACCGAAAAGTCACTGTCTGCCGGGAGCTTACGAAGAAGCACGAGACTGCATTTGCAACGACACTGGAAGATGCCTGCATATATTATGATGAAAATGAACCGAAGGGTGAATGCGTGCTTGTGATAGAAGGAAAAAGCCGACAGGAGATCCGGGAGGAGGCTCGCGCCCAGTGGGAGGAGATGACGGTTGAGGAGCATATGGAGTATTACAAGAAGCAGGGAATCAGCCGGAAAGAGGCTATGAAAATGGTAGCAAAGGACCGGGGTGTAGGGAAGCGGGATATCTATAAAGCACTGCTTTAGTCAACTTGTACAGGAAAACAAAAAAAGATTGTTCAACTTTGGCATAGCCGAAGTTGGACTTTTTTTATATACTTACACCATAGCAATTAGACAAAAGGAAATATGCCGGTATGGCAAAGTTGATTTGGGAGGATTTTTCAAATGGCAAGTTTATCTTTAAAACACATTAACAAAACATATCCAAATGGATTCGAAGCAGTTAAAGATTTCAACCTGGAAATCGAAGACAAAGAATTTATCATTTTCGTAGGACCTTCAGGATGTGGTAAATCTACAACACTTCGTATGGTTGCAGGTCTGGAAGATATTACTTCAGGAGAACTGAAGATTGGTGATAAGGTAGTAAACGATGTTGAGCCTAAGGACAGAGATATCGCGATGGTATTCCAGAACTACGCTCTGTATCCGCATATGACAGTATATGATAACATGGCTTTCGGTCTTAAATTAAGAAAAGTTCCGAAGGATGAGATTGATAAAATGGTTCGTGAAGCAGCAAGAATCCTTGACCTGGAAGCTCTGCTTGATCGTAAACCGAAGGCTCTTTCCGGTGGACAGAGACAGCGTGTTGCTATGGGACGTGCTATCGTTCGTAATCCTAAGGTATTCCTTATGGATGAGCCTCTTTCCAACTTGGATGCTAAACTTCGTGGACAGATGCGTATTGAGATCTCCAAGTTACATCAGAGACTTGGTACAACAATCATCTACGTAACACATGACCAGACAGAGGCTATGACTCTTGGTACAAGAATCGTTGTTATGAGCGCTGGTGTTGTTCAGCAGGTAGATACTCCTCAGACACTGTATGATCGTCCGTGCAACCTGTTCGTAGCAGGATTTATCGGATCTCCTCAGATGAACTTTGTTGATGCTACATGTAAAGTAGTAGGAGACAAAGTATACCTGGTAGCAGGACCTTCAGAGATTGAGCTTCCGGCAGCTAAGGCTAAGAAGCTTATCGATGGCGGATATGCAGGAAAGACTGTTGTACTTGGAATTCGTCCGGAAGATGTACATGATGAGCCTGAGTTCATCGCTAAATCTCCTAACACAGTTATCGAAGCTACTATCCGTGTATACGAGATGTTAGGTGCAGAAGTATTCCTGTACTTCGATTATGAAGGAGCTAACATGACTGCAAGAGTTGAGCCTAGCACAAAAGCTAGAACAGGCGATACTGTTAAATTTGCACTGGATGCTGAGAAGATTCATGTATTTGATAAAGAAACAGAACTTACAATTACAAACTAGTGTATAATTGAGACAAAAGGCGGTGCAGCATATGCTGTAGCGCCTTTTTTGGTAAAAGGAATTGATGAAGGTTATATGAGTTACATCAAATTATTTGAGGAATGGCTTTGGAAAAGGTGGAAAATGGCGGAAGAGAGTATACTGCGTGATTTCGGAATGGAAGAAACAAAGATACAGGATCTCAGAGAATACGATTGGGGAATCTTTAAAACAGAACGATGCTATAGAGAGCGGGAAATATTGACCAATTTATTATTACATCTGGAAATGGCAAAGTCTGAACTTCTGCATGTTCCCAGATATATAGAAGTAGATATGCTGGAAAGATTGAGGATTAGGGAGTTATTTGAATTATTGGTCAAAACAGGCATAGACCGGAAAACAATCGGTATTATCTGGTTGAGGATACAGGGGTATACGACAACGGAAATTGCGGAACGTCTGACGCTCACTGCCAAAGCTGTTTATCGTAGAGAAGAACGATTAAGAGAAAAAATAAAAAAATTTTTAAAAAACGAGGGGAAAATATCGGATTTCGTCGGCTAGTATGTAGAGACGGCGGATTTTAATGTGAGGAGGGCAAGAAAGGAATAAAGAATGAAGGGAAAAAGGAAACGAACGGTAAAAAAATGGACGATGGCTGGATCAGTAGTACTTACAGCAGGAATTATATGGGAAATTCGAAGAAGAAAAATTGAACGGGAAATTGAGGAGTTTGACCGCGCAATGCGGGAATTTAAATCGGCACAAAAAAACAACACACCCAGCGAAAAATATGATATACTGGGTGCCTAGGGAAGGATGTGATTATTTGCTGTCTAATCAGGTGATTCAAAAGGTAATACAGGATATGAAAGCTATTTCCGGTCTGGATTGTTCCATCTGGAATGCGAAGGCTGAGTGTCTTGCCATGACCAGTATTATGCCAAAGGGAGTGGGCAAGAAAATAGCTTCATTTATGGAAAGGGCTGTCCGCCAGGATATATCGGAGCATATAGGGAAGGACGAGGGTCTTTTCCTGGTTGCGGAGGACGAAACTCCGGTGTATGCGATTTTTTTGCAGGGGAACAGTGCGGATATCGGAATGGCAGGCAGATTCGGAGTCAGCCAGATTAAAGGTCTTATGCAGGCATATAGGGAACGGATGGATAAGAATCGATTTATGCAGAATCTGATTTTGGATAATATGCTGCTGGTAGATATTTATAATCAGGCAAAGAAAATGCGGATTCCGGTAGAGCAGAGGAGAGTCGTATTTCTGGTGGAGCCTAAGGGTGAAGAAGATAATCTGGTGCTGGAGATGATGAGAGGGCTGTATGCGAATGGAACCAAAGACTTCGTTACGGCAGTAGATGAGACTCATGTAATTCTGGTAAAAGCACTGGAAAGTACGGAAGGATATGCAGAGGTGGATCGGATGGCGAAGACCATGATCGATACGCTGAGTATGGAAGCTATGGTGGCTGTGAGAGTATCCTACGGAACGATTGTGGAGGAACTGAAAGAAGTGTCCCGGTCTTATAAAGAGGCTTCTATGGCATTGGAAGTGGGCAGGGTATTTTACGTGGAGCGCAAACTTCTGGCATATAATGAACTTGGTATCGGAAGATTGATTCATCAACTTCCGGGATCCCTGTGTGAGATGTTCCTTCATGAAGTATTTACAGGGGAGGATGCGACCAGATTTGACGATGAAGAACTGGCAACGGTATATACATTTTTTGAAAACAATCTGAATATTTCTGAAACGGCAAGACAGCTTTTTGTGCACCGCAATACACTGGTATACAGACTTGAGAAGATTCAGAAGAAGACAGGGCTGGATGTCCGGAAATTTGATGATGCTCTGACGTTCAAGATTGCAATGATGGTGGAGGATCATTTGCGGCATATTCGTGGAAAATAAGAAAAATAATCAACTATTGTAGAATGACGGGTTTTTTGGTAAAATAACAGAATCAAAGGAGGAGATGACAATGGTGAAATTGTATAACAATGGTGTTTATCTTTTGAATGGCACAGAGATTGTAGAAGACGTAAGAGAAGTAGAAAGTAAAACAGGAAAAGCAGTTTCCAAAGAAGAGGCAGCCAGAGAAACAATGGCATATAACATTCTGGCAGACCATAATACCTCCGGTAATATGGAACGTCTTCAGATTAAGTTTGATAAATTGACTTCCCACGATATTACTTTCGTTGGAATTATCCAGACAGCACGTGCGTCAGGACTTGAGAAATTTCCGGTACCTTACGTGCTGACCAACTGCCACAATTCCCTGTGTGCGGTAGGTGGAACGATTAATGAGGATGACCATATGTTTGGTCTTACCTGCGCGAAAAAATATGGCGGTGTTTATGTTCCGCCTCATCAGGCAGTTATTCATCAGTATGCCCGTGAGATGCTGGCAGGCGGCGGTAAGATGATTCTGGGATCCGACAGTCATACCCGTTATGGTGCACTTGGAACTATGGCAATGGGTGAGGGCGGACCGGAGCTGGTTAAGCAGCTTCTGAATAAGACCTATGATATTAAGATGCCGGGTGTTGTAGGTATCTATCTTGACGGAGAGCCGATGAAGGGTGTTGGTCCTCAGGACGTAGCGCTGGCAATTATCGGTGCGACATTTTCTAATGGCTATGTAAATAATAAAGTGATGGAGTTTGTGGGACCGGGTGTGGCTAAGCTGAGTGCAGACTTCCGTATCGGAATTGATGTTATGACGACAGAGACAACCTGTCTGTCCTCTATCTGGAAGACGGATGAAAAGATTAAAGAGTTCTATGAGATTCACGGAAGAGTCGAAGACTATAAAGAGCTGAATCCGGGATCTGTTGCTTACTATGATGGCATGGTTTACGTGAACTTAAGTGAGATTAAGCCGATGATCGCAATGCCGTTCCACCCGTCTAATGTATACACGATTGATGAAGTAAATGCGAATCTGAAGGACGTGCTTCATGATGTAGAGCAGAAGGCTCTGGTAAGTCTGGACGGAGCAGTAGATTATTCATTGCAGAATAAGATTGTAAACGGAAAACTTTATGTAGATCAGGGAATTATTGCAGGATGTGCCGGTGGTGGATTTGAGAATATCTGTGCGGCAGCAGACATTATCAAAGGTCATTACATAGGTGCTGATGAATTTACGTTCAGCGTATATCCGGCAAGTACTCCGGTATATATGGAACTGGTGAAGAACGGAGCAGTGGCAGATCTGATGGAAGCAGGTACGATCGTGAAGACAGCATTCTGCGGTCCGTGCTTTGGTGCGGGGGATACACCGGCGAACAATGCATTCTCCATTCGTCACTCTACCAGAAACTTCCCGAACCGTGAAGGTTCCAAGCTCCAGAGCGGACAGATTGCTTCTGTTGCATTGATGGATGCGCGTTCCATTGCAGCAACTGCAGCAAACAAGGGCTTCCTGACCCCGGCGACAGCAATGGATGTAGAGTACAAGGGTCAGAAATATCATTTTGATAAAAATATTTACGCAAACCGTGTATTTGACAGTCATGGAGTGGCAGATCCGTCTGTGGAAATTAAATTTGGTCCGAACATTAAGGACTGGCCGGCTATGTCTGCATTGCCGGAAAATCTGGTTCTGAAAGTAGTTTCTGAGATTCATGATCCGGTAACGACTACAGATGAATTGATCCCGTCCGGTGAGACATCTTCTTATCGTTCTAATCCGCTGGGACTGGCAGAATTCGCTCTGTCAAGAAAGGATCCGGCATATGTGGGACGTGCAAAAGAGGTGCAGGCAGCGCAGAAAGCAATTGAGGCCGGAAAGTGTCCGCTGGATGCACTGGAGGAACTGAAGCCGGTTATGGCGAAGATTCAGGAGTCTTATCCGGAAGCCGGAAGGGGCAATATTGGAGTAGGAAGCACTATTTTTGCAGTGAAACCGGGTGATGGATCTGCGAGAGAGCAGGCAGCATCCTGCCAGAAGGTTCTTGGAGGATGGGCAAATATTGCCAACGAATATGCTACCAAGAGATATCGTTCTAATCTGATCAACTGGGGTATGCTTCCGTTTATTACAAAGGAAGATCACGAGCATCTGAGCTTTAAGAACGGTGATTATATTTTTGTTCCGGATGTGCGAAAAGCAGTAGAGGAGAAGCAGGAGGTAATCCGTGCTTATGTTGTAGGGGAAGACCTCAAAGAGGTGGAATTTACTTTGGGCGATCTGACCGACGTAGAACGCGAGATTATCCTGAAAGGATGCCTGATTAATTACTATAGAGGATAAAACATCTTTGATGAAATATAGATAAAGTTGACAACGGGATACAGCAGGAAAATGGCAGCTGTATCCCGTTTTTTCTACAGGAGAATCCGGGCGCTGGAGAAAATGAGCGTGATCCTGGAAGGATAGAAAGGGGAGTGTTGTATGGATAAAAGAGAACATGAGATGCTGGAAGAAAACAAAAAGAAACGATTTTGGAATCATAGAAATATTGCAGTTGCTGCTGTGGCCTGCTGTCTTCTGGTATGCGGTGCAGTTTATGGGGTAAATAAGGCAGGACGGGACAGGGAAGCTTCCAGTGATACGGCAGCCCGGACGCAGAATGCAAAGTCGGGAAATACTGCCGGTGCAGGAACACAGGCTTCGACCGGCAAAGAAACATGGAAGACAGCAGAGGATTATGAAGATATTTATGAGTATGCCCGGGCGTACCTGAATCAGATGGAAAATGCCGGCGCATATGCCAGAGGAGAAATTGCTCTGTATGATGCAGGCGCGGAGAGCACTGCGGTAATGGAGGACAGTGCTTCCGGTGAAAGTAAAAACTATTCTGAGACAAATGTGCGCCAGGAAGGCGTTGATGAAGCAGATGTTGTGAAGACGGATGGACGATACCTTTATGTGCTTCAGGATGGAGGAGAGGCCGTAGCGATTGTGGATACCAAAGGCGGGCAGATGAAAGAGGTGTCCGCTGTTGAAGCCGGAGATGGCGGGCGGATCTGCGAACTGTATGTAACTGACAGCAAGATGATAATGATTCTCCGTTCGGGAGCGAATGAAAATTCTGTGAAGGCACGGACATATGATGTGAGTGACGCCGGCAATCCGCAGGAATTGGGTGAGGTTTCCCAGAGTGGAAATTATCAGTCTTCCAGAGTGTCTGATGGATATCTGTACATATTCAGCCAATATTATATGGGGACAGATATTAATGTAAAAGAAGCTGATACATTTGTTCCGATGGTAAATGGGGATCTTCTTCCGGCTCCGAGTATTTATCTTCCAATTACGGATTTTGCAAATATTTATGAAGTGGTAATATCCGTGGATCTGGCGGATCCGGATAGTATTTGCGATAGCAAGGCAATATTTACCAAAGGAGGAGAACTCTATGTAAGCAACAAAAATATTTACTGGTACGAGACGGAGTGGACCGGAAATAACTGGTATACGGGAGATGTAGTCAATAATGTGGAGACGGTTATCCGAAGACTTTCCTATCACAAGGGTGAGATTGCAGGGGCGGCTTCGGGAAGAGTAGATGGAAGTATTAACGATTCCTTTTCTATCGATGAATACCAGGATTACCTCCGCCTGGTGGTGACAACAAACGATGAGAATGCTGTCTATGTGCTGAATGACAGTCTGGAAATGGTGGGTTCCATCAAAGGACTGGCGGAAGATGAGAGGGTGTATTCGGCACGGCTTCTCGGTGATACCGGATATTTTGTGACCTACAGAGAGACGGATCCGCTGTTTACCGTGGATTTCTCTGATCCGGAGAAGCCGGAAATCATTGGAAAGCTTAAGATACCGGGATTTTCCGAATATCTGCATTTCTTCGGAGAAGATAAATTGCTGGGAATTGGTATGGATGTGGACGAAGAGACGCAGGTTACCGGGGGAGTGAAGCTCAGTATGTTTGACATCAGTGATCCGGCTAACGTGAAGGAAGAAGCCGTATGTGTGCTGGACAATGTATACTATACCGCGGTGTTCTATGACTACAAGGCAGTGCTGGTGGATAAGGAAAAGAATATCATCGGATTTCCGGCGGAAGAGAACAGCACAGAGAATTACTATGTTTATTCTTATGATGAGAAAAAAGGCTTCGACTGCCGTATGAAAGAGCAGATTAATGGCAGCGGATACCAGGCGGCCAGAGGAGTCTACATCGGTGAATTGTTGTATGTTGTGAAGGGAAATATTATCGAGGTATACCAGATTGGAGATTATCAAAAAGTGGATGACATTATTTTGTAGAATTCTAAAAAGACAGAATATTTTCACAAAATAATACAATTATAAAATAAATAGAAAATAAATGCAAAATAGTATTGACAAATAAAGACTTGGGTGTTATTATTAAATCAATCCAAAGGAAAACCAAAAAAAGTCCTGACGAGAAAGGGATTTTGAAAAAACGGATTTCAGATATATTTCATATGTCGGTGAGATATATCAAAGCTGGAAATGAAAAGAGAGGAAGGAGGCTTAAACCGTTGGACAACGCAATATGTACAATTCAATACGTAAGTGGTATGGCAGATAATAGTTCCTACAGAATAAGCCTTAACCATAGATAATAAATCCGGTAAGAGAATAAAATTAAGAGAAATTCGGAGTGGATGGATAACCGGTATCATGATTCAGAATCTGCAATACGTATTGGATTAGTAAAAGAAAAAAGATACCACAGTAGTTCAGAGATATTAGATGATGCGTGAAGAAGCATTGGATTATGGATTGAGCGAAAAACTGGCAAAGGAACAGGAATCGAAATTATATCCTCCGATTAAAAAATATAAAAAATATTATAAAATTTAATATAAGGCGGCCATTATAATCAAAGTAGTTATAATGGTCGTTTTTCAAGTGTAAAAACATGAATCTATTTCACCAGATTGATGCTATTATTTTGACAATGGCTACAGCATATGTTAAACTTAATAAGAATCAGACTTGCATGCTTATAAAGTATGAATAAGATATTGAGGTGAGAATATTGGATAAATATGAATATCGGGTTAAAACAGAACAAATGCTTGAGTATATGGAGAAAAAGCAGTACAAAAAGGCAATGGAAATTGCGGATACTATTGACTGGCGCAGAGTAAAGAATGCGTCCATGCTTAATAGCGTCAGCGAAATATATGAATATAATGGGGAGAATCAGAAGAGCAGGGATGTGTTATTCCTGGCGTATGACCGTGCGCCGGAGAGCAGAAAGATCGTGTATCGTCTGGGAACGCTTGCTTTGAAGATTAATGATACGGAAGAAGCTACAGATTGCTATGAGGAATTTATCAAGCTGGCACCGAAGGATCCGAATCAGTATATTTTGAAATACAAGATTCTGCGTGCACGCCGTGCACCGATTGCAGAGCAGATCCATGCTCTGGAGGAGTTTAAGAAAGCTGAATATGTGGAGAAATGGGCATACGAGCTTGCGAGTCTTTATCATGAGGCCGGTATGAGTGCCGAGTGCCTGGAAGAGTGTGATGATCTTATTCTGTGGTTTAGTGAGGGTCAGTATGTATATAAGGCAATGGAGCTTAAGATGCAGTACAAGCCGCTGACACCGCTGCAGCAGGAGAAATATAACAATCGGTTTAAAGATGAGGAGTTCATGAGGAAACAGGAGGCTTTGGAAGAATCCGTGGAAGAGGAAACGAATGATTCCGAAGAGACAGAGGAGGTTTCTGTAGAGCAGCAGGAAGCAGAAGAGGCTGCTGAGGCTGAAGAAAAGCCGGTAAAGAAAAACTCTGCAAAAGAGGCACTTGAGAAGGTGCTTCGGCGAAGTGATGCACAGACAAATAAGCTGGATGTACAGGCTATTATTGAGGAAGCCCTTCCGGTTGAGAAGGAAGAGAGCGAAGACGAGGCGGAGACAGAAGAGGCAGAAGAGACAGAAACAGATGTGGAGAAACCGGAGACAGAAGAGGCAGAAGCTGAACCGGAAGAGGAAAAGAAGGTAAGAGAAGAATCCCCGATTCGAAAGACAGTGAAGGGAGCAACCCTGGCAGAGGCATTAAAGAATGGAGTTGCACTTGCAAATGGACTGGATATTGAAGAAAAGGCAAGCAGGAAACGGGATGAAGAACTTCGGATTACCGGACAGATGAAGATAGATGAGATTCTGCAGGAATGGGAAGCAAAGCAGAGGGAGAATGCTGAGGCAATTAAAACCCAGAAGCAGAAGGACGAGGAACGTCTTGCGCAGAAGAGACGTGAGGCAGAGAAGAGACGTGAAGAGGAAGCCCGCCGTATTGAAGAGCAGCAAAGAGCAGCGGAAGAAGCCCGCCGTATTGCTGAGCAGAAGGCGGCAGAGGAAGCCCGCCGTATTGCGATCAGAAAGGCAGAAGAGGAACGGCTTCTGGCAGAGCAGAGGGCAGAAGAAGAGCGCAGACTTGCGGCAGAAAAGGCTGAAGAAGAAGAAAGACTGCTGGAGAGGATGGCTGCCGGAAAAATTACGAAAGAACTGGAAGAAGCAATTCGCAGGAAGCCGGAAGCAGAGGAAGAGCCTGATGATGAAGACGACTATGAAGTAGTGGAAGAAGTCGAAGAGATTGAAAAAGAGACCGAGGAAGATTTCGATGACGAGGATGACTACGAGGTAGTGGAGGAAGTCGAAGAGGTCGAAGAAGAGACCGAGGAAGACTTCGATGATGAAGATGACTACGAGGTAGTGGAAGAAGTCAAAAAGGACGAAAAAATCGAAAAGGTCGAGAAAAAGATTGAAGACGACGATGAAGATGACTATGAATTAGTGGAAGAGATCGAAGAGGTTGAAAAAGAACCGGACGATGAAGATGACTATGAATTAGTGGAAGAAATTGAGAAAGTCGAAAAGAAAGATAAAAGCGACGATGTCCTTGGTATGACGGCAGATTTACTGCAGTTAATGAAAGAGATGGAACAGAGTGATTCCGGTCGTAAGAATGAGGCGCCTGTGGATATTCATCTGGATGAGGATGATTTTGATCTGGATGATGACGATGATTTCGATGATTATGACGAGGACGACTACGATGAAGGCGATTTTGACGACGAGGATGATGAGGACGACTACGACGAAGACGATTTTGAAGACTACGACGATGATGATGACGAGGATGACGACGACGAGGATGACGACGACGAGGATGACGACGATGACTATGACGAAATAGAGTTTGAGGAAGAGGAAGTCGAGGAAAAAGAAGAACTTGTTATCGAAGAGCCTACAGAAGAAGAAATTCAAAAGAGAATTAAAAAGGGCAAAGCAGGTGTGCCTTTTGATACAGGATTTGTAGTTACCGGACGTTATGATTTGAGTGCGACCAGTGAGATTGGACTGAAAGCAGGTCTTACAGAAGAACAGAAGAAACTATTTTCTTACTTTGTACCGGTCAGAGGTATGAGTGAGCAGATTGTAGAGGTTCTGGATAACGACAGAAGAGAGAAGAGGGAAGGCACATCCCGTACTGGAAATATTCTGGTTATCGGACAGAAAGGTTCCGGAAAGACGGTTCTTGCAGTTGATATTGTCAAGGCAATCCAGCGGCAGAGAAATTTAAGACAGGGTAAGGTGGCGATTGTTACCGGCGAGTCTCTGAATAAGAAAGAGCTTACGAATATTATCAAGAAGCTTCGCGGAGGAGCGATTATTATTGAGAAGGCAGGAAAGCTGAATTCCAGAACCGTGAAGGAACTGAATTATCTGATGGAAAAGAAGACAGGAGAGCTTCTGTTTGTACTTGAGGATCAGAGAAAGCCATTGGAAAAATTATTTATCGCCAATCCGGAATTTAAAAAGAAATTTACCTCCAGGCTGGAACTTCCGGTATTTATCAATGATGAGCTGGTTACATTTGGTCAGACCTATGCAAAAGAGAATGGATATAAGCTGGATGAGATGGGAATTCTTGCTCTGTACAGCAGAATTGATATTATGCAGAGAGAGGATCATGCAGTGACGGTTGCTGAGGTTAAAGAGATCATGGATGCTGCAATTCAACATTCTCAGAAAGCAAATGTGAAGCATCTTGCAAGACGTATGTTCGGAAAGAGCACCGACAGTTCAGATCGTATTATTCTGAAAGAAGAAGATTTTAGAATTTAAGCAAAATAGGAATTCCTGAGGGATTTCCTGTTACGTAAAAAGAAGAGTTTTGACAAAATTTGATTGTCAAAACTCTTTCTTTTTATACTTTATTACAGTATAATTAAAGTATCATATTTTTAAGCCGAGAGGGTGAGGTTATGGAAGAGAAAAAAGAGTTGAAAGCGTATGAAATCGGGGAACTGGATCATTATCTTTTTGGACAGGGAAATCACTATGAAATTTATAAAAAGCTGGGTGCCCATCGAGTAAATGATGGAGAACAGGAAGGAATTTATTTTGCAGTCTGGGCTCCACATGCGAAGTCTGTGTCTGTAGTAGGTGACTTTAATAACTGGGATCAGAATGCAAATTATATGGATAGAGGAGAGCCTCTTGGAATTTATACATGCTTTATTCCCGGACTGCCGGATGGAACAATTTATAAATACTGTATTGAGACTCACTGGGGAGAACGGAGGTTAAAGGCAGATCCGTTTGCAAACTATGCAGAACTCCGGCCGGGTACAGCTTCCAGAGTCTTTGATATTTCAGAAATCAAATGGACAGATGAAGAGTGGATGACTAAGAGAAAGGCATGGAAGTACACAGAGGAGCCGATGTCTGTATACGAGGCACATATCGGTTCCTGGAGACGTCATCCGGTGGAAGAAGGAGAGGACAGTGCGAAAGGATTCTATAACTATCGGGAATTTGCAAAAGAAGCAGCAAAATATATAAAGAAGATGGGTTATACCCATGTTGAGCTGATTGGTATTGCAGAGCATCCGTATGACGGTTCCTGGGGGTATCAGGTAACCGGATATTTTGCACCGACATCCCGGTATGGTACTCCGGAAGATTTTGCATGGATGATTAATCATTTCCATAAGAATAAAATTGGTGTTATCCTTGACTGGGTTCCGGCACATTTTCCGAGAGATGCGCACGGTCTTGCTGATTTTGACGGTACTCCTACATATGAGTATGCGGATCCGAGAAAGGGAGAGCATCCGGATTGGGGAACAAAGATATTTGATTATGGCAAGAATGAAGTGCAGAATTTCCTGATTTCCAATGCCCTGTACTGGGTAGAGAAGTTCCATGTGGATGGACTGCGTGTGGATGCGGTGGCTTCCATGCTTTATCTGGATTATGGAAAACAGGCAGGACAGTGGGTAGCAAATCAGTACGGCGGTCATGAGAATCTGGAAGCGATTGCGTTCTTTAAACATTTGAATTCTGTGGTTCTGGGAAGAAATCCGGGAGCACTTATGATTGCAGAGGAATCTACGGCATGGCCGAAGGTTACCGGTGATCCGGAAGATGGCGGTCTTGGATTCAGCCTGAAATGGAATATGGGATGGATGCATGATTTTACAGAGTATATGAAGAAGGATCCGTATTTCAGACAGTGGTCTCACTACAATATGACTTTTGCCATGAGTTATGCATACAGTGAGAAATATATTCTGGTGCTGTCACATGATGAGGTAGTGCACCTGAAATGTTCCATGCTGAATAAGATGCCTGGTCTGGGATGGGACAAGTTTGCGAATCTGAAAGTAGGATATGCATTTATGATGGGACATTCCGGCAAGAAGCTGCTCTTTATGGGACAGGAATTTGCTCAGCTCAGAGAGTGGAGTGAGGAAAGAGAGCTTGACTGGGATCTGTTAGAGAAGGACGAGCATAAGCAGATGCAGACCTGGGTAAAAGATTTGCTGCATCTTTATAAGCGCAATAAAGCCATGTATCAGGTTGATAATTCATGGGATGGTTTTGAGTGGGTGAATGCTGACGATAAGGAAAGAAGTATTTACAGCTTCATAAGACACTCTAAAGATGGTAAGAAGAATCTGCTGTTTGTGTGCAACTTTACACCGGTGGCAAGAGATGATTACAGAGTAGGTGTTCCGCGAAGGAAACAGTACAAATTAGTTATGAACAGCGACGATCCAAAGTATGGTGGAAACGGCGAGAAACGGCCGCTTGTTTATAAAGCCGTTAAGAAAGAATGTGATGGAAGGAAATTCTCATTTGAATATAAACTGCCGCCATACGGAGTTGCGATATTTGAATTTTAAATAATCTGACTGACGGATTAGAAAAAACGGGGGCGGGATATCCTGTCTCCGTTTTCAAATAAGAGGAGATGCGAGTAATGGATGTATTGGAGCAGGCGATTGTTTTTGCGGTAGAAGTTCATAAAGGAATGGTGAGGAAGGGGGAGCGAAGCCCTTATATTCTTCATCCGATGGAGGTTGCTTCTATTGCGAGTACCATGACAAAGGATAAGGAAATAATGGCGGCAGCAGCTCTGCATGATGTTGTGGAAGATGCAGGTGTGCTTTTAGATGTCTTGAAAGAGCGTTTTGGAGACAGAGTGGCAGAACTGGTTGAATCTGAATCGGAGGATAAGCGCAATGACCGGCCGCCGGAGGATACATGGCAGCTTAGAAAACAGGAATCTCTGAATGTTCTGAAGGAGTCGAAGGATATGGGAGTGAAGATTCTCTGGCTTTCGGATAAGCTGGCTAATATGCGTTCTTTTTATCGGAATTATTTAAAGAATGGAAATGCACTTTGGAAGGATTTTAATCAGAAGGATCCCCGGAAGCAGGAATGGTATTATCGTTCTGTTTCGGAAGCGGTATCGGAATTGAAGGAGTTTCCGGCATGGGAAGAATTTAATTACCTGATAGATAAGGTGTTTGAAGATAATCAGTAAGGAGGAATGATCATATGGAAATGATCAAAGGTATGTATGAAAATGACTGTTTGAAAATTGCTATGGCAGGGCATATTGATTCCGGTAATGCACAGGAAGCGGAGATGGAGATTAAGAAGCTCTGTGAGGAGTATCCGACAAATCAGATTGTGTTGGACGCCGAGGAACTGAAATATATTTCCAGCGCCGGCCTCAGAGTGGTATTGCGTCTCAGGAAAAAAGCCCCGGATCTGAAGATTATTAATGTTGTGCCGGAAGTGTATGAGGTGCTGGATATGACCGGATTTACGGAGATGATTACTGTTGAAAAGGCTTACCGCCGCCTGTCTGTAGATGGCTGTGAGGTGATTGGACAGGGAGCAAATGGAAAGGTTTACCGTCTGGATCCGGATACGATTATAAAAGTATATTATAACCCGGACAGTTTGCCGGACATTCATCGTGAGCGTGAATTGGCAAGAAAGGCTTTTGTGCTGGGAATTCCTACTGCAATCCCATATGACGTGGTGCGTGTCGGGGAAGGTTATGGCTCTGTATTTGAATTGCTGAATGCCACATCATTTTCCAAACTGATTGCGGCACATCCGGAGGATCTGGATCACTACATTGAATTGTATGTTGAGCTTCTTAAGCAGATACACGGAACAGAGGTTAAGCCTGAAGATATGCCGGATATGCGGGAGGTTGCACTTGGATGGGCCCGCTTTACGCAGGAATATCTGCCGGAGGAACAGGGAAAGAAGCTGGTAGATCTGGTTGAGGCAGTGCCAAAAAGAATGACGATGATTCATGGTGATTATCATACGAAAAATATTATGATGCAGAATGGGGAGACTCTGCTGATCGATATGGATACTCTGGCGTTCGGACATCCGGTATTTGAACTGGCATCCATGTATCTTGCATATGTGGGATTTGCGGAGCAGGATCATAGTGTTATTCCGTCTTTCCTTGGAATTCCTTATGAAGCTGCAGGTGAGATATGGAAGAAATCTCTGCGGTTATATCTTGAAACGGACGATGAAGCGGTCATCCGGGAAGTGGAAGAGAAGAGTATGATCGTTGGATATACGAGACTTATGCGCAGAACTATCCGCAGAAATGGGTTTGAAACAGAAGAGGGACGAAGCCGTATTGAATTATGTAAGCAGCATCTTATGGAACTGCTTGATAGGGTAGATTCCCTTGATTTCTAAAGGAGTGACGGATGGGAAAAGAGAACCAGAGTAAGGGAAGTGTAACCGGATTCCGAATCCGGACACTGAATTATCTGATGATCCTGGTTGCGCTTGTGCTTTACATTTTTATCATTTATGGCATTTTTCAGATATCAGAAAAGTATAAAGTGCTTGTATCGACTACAGAGGATTATATTGAATGCCAGCAGAATGCGGCTATGGTTAAGGAAGGCTCTGATATACTGACGGAAGAAGTATGGCTCTACGTGGCTACGGGAGATCTGAGCCATGCAGAGGCATATTTTAAAGAGGCAAATGAAGACAGGCGCAGAGAAAAGGCGTTGGAAGCATTGGAGGAGAAGCATTCCGATGATGAGACCCATGATTATCTGAAAAAGGCTCTTGAAGATTCCAATAACCTGATGGAGAGGGAAATCTATGCGATGCGGCTGGTTTCTGAAGCGAATGATTATCCTGAGAGTGAACTTCCTAAAGAGGTTCAGGAGATGAAGCTGTTGCAGGAAGACCAGTCTCTGGATGCGGAGGAAAAACAGAAGAAGGCGTCGGAGATCGTCTTTGGTGCCGGGTATCAGGATGCCAAAGAGCTGATTATGACGAATATCGAGTTTAGTGTATCCAGCATCCTTAAGTCAACCAGAGCAGCTCAGGAGAGCAGTCTGAAAAAAATGGAGCAGGAACTTCAGATTCAGCGTGTACAGATAACGATTTTATTTATTATGAACGTCATCATTTTCATCATTATTGCAATCCTGATTATTAAGCCTCTTCAGGTTTATATCAGATGCATCAGGGACAATAAGACCCTGGAAATAGTCGGCTCATATGAATTTAAATATCTGGCTCTGACTTATAATAATATCTATGAGATTAATGCGGCAAATGAGGCCATGCTTCGACAGAAGGCAGAGCATGACGCATTGACAGGTGTTATGAATCGTGGTTCTTTTGATCAGGCCTGTTCAGCGCTGAAGTCTGCAGCTGTACCGATTGTGCTCTTGTTAATTGATGTGGATAAATTTAAGCAGATAAATGATGGATATGGACATGAGCAGGGAGATCAGGTGTTGAAGAAAGTGGCGGAGATTCTGAATCATACCTTCCGGACCAGTGATTTCGTGGCAAGAATCGGTGGAGATGAATTTGCAGTTATTATGCCTGACACGGATGAGAGTGTGAAGTCTGTTATCCGGCGAAAGGTAGAAAATATGAATTATGAGCTCAGGCATCTGGAGAGACTTCCGAAGGTGTCCTTGAGCGTCGGAGTCGCATTTTCTGCAAGAGGCTTTGATGATAATCTTTATAAAAAAGCAGATGAGGCTTTGTATACCGTAAAGGAAAACGGACGTTGCGGATGTGCGTTTTACGGAGAATAGTGTAGGGTAGGGGACGGTTCTCTGTCCTGGTTCCGTTTACCGAGCCAGGACAGAGAACCGTCCCCTACCCTATTATCCAATTATGATTTTACGGATCGGAAGTATAAATGAAGGTGATACGGAAAGTTCATCGATACCCATGTCGATGAAGGTCTGTGTCAGAGTCATATCTGCTCCCAGTTCACCGCAAATACCAACCCAGCAGCCGTGTTTGTGTCCGTTGTCGATGGTCATCTGGATCATCTGCAGGACTGCCGGATGATGGGAATCATAGATGTTGTCCAGCTTCATATTCTGCCTGTCGATCGCCAGTGTGTACTGGGTCAGGTCGTTGGTTCCAATGCTGAAGAAATCTACTTCTTTCGCAAGGGATTCGCTGATCATAACAGCAGCCGGTGTCTCGATCATCACACCCTGTTCTACATTGCCGTATGCAATGCCTTTTTCGTCCAGTTCCTGTTTGATCTCCTCTACAAGTGCTTTTGCCTGTAAAACCTCATTGACCGAAATGATCATGGGATACATGATGGAAATATCACCATATGCGCTGGCGCGAAGGAGAGCGCGAAGCTGGGTGCGGAAGATATCCTTGCGGTCCAGGCATATGCGGATGGCGCGGTAGCCCATTGCCGGATTCTCTTCGTGATCAAGGTTAAAATAATCCGCCTGTTTGTCGGCTCCGATGTCCAGTGTGCGGACGATGACTTTCTTTCCTGCCATATTTTCGGCAACAGTCTTGTATGCCTGGAACTGAGTTTCTTCGTCCGGATAATCTTCGGATTCCAGATAAAGGAATTCGCTTCGGAATAATCCGATGCCCGCTGCATCATTGGCAAGAACAGCAGCTACATCCTTTACGCTTCCGATATTGGCGTACAGTTTGATCTTACGTCCGTCAGGAGTGATGTCCTCTTTACCTTTTAATTCCTGAAGAAGTTCTTTTGCCTTTTTGTCCTCTTCCTGTTTTGCGGTCATGGCCAGAAGTGTTTCTTCATCAGGTTCAATATAAAGTGTTCCGCTGTATCCGTCTACAATGGCCATTTTGTGATTCCAGTCTTCCTGAATTTCCACACCGATCAGTGCCGGGATATTCATGGTTCTTGCCAGAATTGCAGTATGTGAGTTTGAGGAACCATATCGGGTAACGAAAGCCAGGAGTTTCTCTTTGTCCATCTGAACTGTTTCACTTGGTGCCAGATCATCGGCAACAATGATGACAGGTTCTTCACCGATGGTA
The DNA here is from genome assembly GCF_050314255.1 of Sporofaciens sp. SGI.106. NCBI lineage: Bacteria > Bacillati > Bacillota > Clostridia > Lachnospirales > Lachnospiraceae > Sporofaciens > Sporofaciens sp. SGI.106. Next base: position 201,104 of record NZ_JBNPMZ010000002.1, on the reverse strand, counting down.
CTTCCGTTTTCACGACCGCTTAAGATGTTGACAAGTCGTTCGGAAATGTCCTTTACATCTGCAGCTCTTGCGCTGAAATAGTCATCATTCATGTCTGCAAACATTTTTGCAAAATTATCTCCGGTAGTTGCAACAGCAAATTCTGCATTTACCTGCTGGGTTTCAATGATATTTTTAATGGAATCTACGTAATCATCATCCTCCAGCATCATCGCATGAACTTCGAATACGGCAGCATTCATTTCGCCTACTTCCTGTACAGCTTTTTCGTACAGTACATTCAGCTGTTCGATAGCAGTTTTTGTAGCTGTTTCATAGCGCCGGATTTCTGCGTCTGTATCCTGTATTTTAGTGCGGGTAACCGCCTGCTCGGCCTTCTGATAGAACAGAATGCGGCCGATGGCGATACCTTTGAAAATAGATTTCCCGGTATATGTATTCATATTTACACCTCGAAATTACAGATTTTCTTTGAAGAAAGTTTCCAGGGAAGCTGCAGCAGTCTCTTCGTCAGCACCTTCAACCTCTACGGTAACAGTCTCTCCGCATTTTACACCCAGACTCATCAGAATCATCAGTTTTCTGGCATCAGCCTTTTTATCACCTTTTACGATAGTAACAGAAGATGCGTAATTTTTAACTTCTTTTACAAGCATTCCTGCCGGTCTTGCGTGGATACCTACTGGGTCTGTGATTGTGTATTCAAATGATTTCATAGTAATAATCTCCTTTTTATATATTTTTTTATTATGATTTTTGTTATTCTTCGGTCTGTGAATCCAGCTCATCATTTGCAACACGTTCAATGTGCATGGCCAGATAGCCGATTTCAACTTCGTTCAGCTGACATTTCAGACTGCGGCCCACCTGATCGCAGATATCTTTTGCAGTCTGAAATGCCTGTGGGAATTTGACTCCCATATAATCATTCATATTCAGTTTTAGTTTTTCGCCTGACAATGCACGTGCCACCATATTTCGCACATGATTCATAAGACGGTTATAGGACAGCGTCATAACATCAATGGGCCTGCCGATTTCCTTCTCTACCAGAGAGATGCATTCCCGGACTGCCTGAGCTATCTGCATAGCCTGTGATACCTTTTCATCCCGGATTGCAGAATGAATATGAAGGGCAATATAGCCGATTTCATCATCATCTATTTCAATTCCGAAATGTTCTTTGAGGATAGGCCGGATGCACTGTGCTGTTTTAAATTCCATGTGGAACAGAATCCGGATATCATCCGTAAGCGGATTGCTGATCGGCTCGTGATTCCGGATTCGCTTAACAGCAAATTCAATGTGGTCTGCCATGGGGAAAAGCACGTTTCGGTCGATATCATTAAATACCCTTTCCGCTTCGCTTAGAACTTCATTTGCTATTTCCAGATACAGCGGATCAATGGAAGCGGCAAGCTCCTTTGCATCTCCGCGTTCTGTCGATTCCTGCAGGGAATAGATGGAATCACCTTCCCGGCATTCTGTAATTTCACCGGTTTTCCTTCCAAAACCGATACCTTTTCCCAAAATCAGATATTCCTGATCCGTTTCTTCATGAATTCCGATAATGGAATTATGATTGAGTACTTTTTTAATCCTATACATAATTTTCCCCACAAATTTCGAAAGTATTCTTATTCGTAAAAATCTACTGCAAACAGCGCTTCTCCAGCATGGATTGCACCGTCATTCAAAAGGCGGATCTTCTGATTGTCTTCCAGTTCTGTACACAGAATTGGTGATACAAGAGAAGGAGCGTTGGCTTTGAGGAATTCAAGATCCAATTCCATAAGCGGCTCACCTTTCTTTACTTTCTGTCCGTTCTCTACAAATACTTTGAAACCTTCTCCGTTTAATTTTACCGTATCAATTCCCATGTGAAGCAGAAGGCTGATTCCGGAGTCTGTCAGGAAACCGATGGCGTGTTTTGTCTCGAATACAAAGCATACTTCTCCATCTTCCGGTGCTCTTACAATCGCATCTTCCGGTGTTACTGCCGCACCGTCACCCATCATTCTTCCTGCAAATGCTTCATCCGGAGCGGTGGACAGATCGGCTGCAAGACCGGTCACAGGGCTGGAGATAACGACTGTTTTTACCACGGATGTTTCTGTGCTGTCTGAAGTTTCCCCATTTCCTGCAGTGTCAGCAGCTTTAGCGGAGGTATTGCCTTTGTCTGCTGCGTTATTGGAAACGATCTCATCCGGAGCAGTTTCCAGATAGTCTTCCAGGTTGGATTTGATTACGGTTACCCGTGGTCCGTAAATAATCTGTACACCGTTTCCTTTGTGTACAACACCGGATGCTCCTGTGGATTTCAGCAGTGCATCGTCTACCAGAGAGGCATCGTATACAGTACAGCGAAGTCTGGTTGCGCAGCAATCTACATCGGAGATGTTTTTCTTACCGCCAAGTCCGCGGCATATGGAAGAGGAAAGTTCGTCCTCTTCTGAAACTGCGTTACCTGCGGCAGCTCCTTTTTTCCGGGCTTCTACATCACTTCTTCTATATAATTTTACCTCTTCACTGTCGTCACGTCCAGGGGTTTTCAGATCCAGTTTCTTGATTAAGAAGCTAAACAGGAAGTAATATACAAAGAAGTAACCAATACCTACAATAACGATCCAGATCCAGCTTGTCTTTGCATTGCCCTGAAGGATTCCAAAGAGGAACAGGTCAATGAGTCCGCCGGAGAAGGTCATGCCGACACCTACGTTACATATATGCATCAGCATGTATGCAAGGCCGGCGAATACACAGTGGATTCCGTAAAGCAGCGGTGCCACGAACAGGAAGGTAAATTCAAGAGGTTCTGTGATACCGGTCAGCATGGAGGTCAGTGCTGCGGAGAACAGAAGACCTTCTACTGCTTTTTTCTTTTCAGGTTTTGCTGTTTTGTACATGGCAAGTGCAGCGCCCGGAAGACCGAAGATCATCAGCGGGAATTTACCGGACATGAATCTGGTTGCTGATACTGCAAAATGCTCTACTGTCGGGTCAGAAAGCTGTGCAAAGAAGATGTTCTGAGCACCTTCTACCAGTACGCCGTTTACTTCCATTGTTCCGCCCAGAGCTGTCTGCCAGAACGGAAGATAGAATACGTGGTGAAGTCCGAACGGAATCAGCAGACGCTCCATCAGACCGTATACCCATGTTCCTGCATAACCGGATTCCAGAACTACGTTTCCTACTGCATAAATTCCGGTCTGGATTACAGGCCAGATAAAGTACATCAGAATACCGACTCCTGTGTAAACCAGTGCGGAGACGATTGGAACAAATCGGGTACCTCCGAAGAAAGAAAGCACCTGTGGCAGTTCGATCTTATAGAATCGATTGTGCAGTGCCGCAACACCCAGACCTACGATAATACCGCCGAATACACCCATCTGAAGGGAGGTGATACCACAAACGGAAGTGGTAGCACCGCTCAGCATCTGTTCGGTACCGCCGTTAATCGTGATCAGTGCACTGATGGATGCATGCATGATGAAGAATGCGATGGCAGCAGAAAGGGCTGCAACCTCTTTTTCCTTCTTTGCCATTCCGATAGCTACGCCCATTGCAAAGATTATGGGCAGGTTGGCAAATACGATATTACCCGCTTCTTTCATTACATAGAAAATATCATAAACAATCGTTCCCGGTCCGATTGCATCGATGAGACCATAGGTTTCGAGCATGGTCTCGTTTGTGAAAGAGCCACCGAATCCCAGCAGCAGTCCGGCTACCGGAAGGATGGCGATTGGAAGCATAAACGATCTTCCTACGCGCTGGAGCACGCCAAAAATTTTGTCTTTCATTGTTCTTTTTCCTTTCCTCTCTTTTCTTTTTTTAGATGCGGATATTTATAAGGCTATTTTAACCAAAAAAAGAGACACTAACCCACATAAATATCCAAAATACTTATGCATAGTTAATGCCTCGTTCGTTCACAACAAGTAACATACTACATCATATTTCAAATATTAGAATGAAAAAAGAAATTTGTCAAGAGAAAAAAATATTTTCGGTTGTTCCCGAATCGGGGGCACGCTATAATGAGGATGACAATGATAAAGTGAGTCTTGAATTTAAAGGAGTCCGGATGAAGATAGAATCTAAAAAATGGATGTATGCAGGCGGTATTATGCTAAGTGTGTCGTTTGCAGTGTTATTCGTGTCGCGCAGGCTTGAGGGAACGGCACAGTGGTATTCCGTACATATTTACCCGGTAATTGTTTCCTTAATAGGAAGAATGGCTGGATATGTGCCGGTTTCTGTATCGGAGCTGGGATTGTATGCGCTGATTTTGATTATCACAGTGCTGTTGATCCATTTGATAGCAGGTTTGATAAAGGGGAAAAAGGGAAAAAAAGAAATTTTACATTTTCTGGCAGGTCTCTTCTTTACGGTGTCGTTGTTGTTTTTGATATATACACTGAACTGTGGAATCAATTATCACAGAGAATCATTTTCGGAGAGTGCAGGACTTGTGACAGAGTCTTATACAGTGGAAGATCTGAAGCGGGTCTGCATCATCCTGACGGAGGATGTGAATGACTATGCAGATAAGGTTGACAGAGATGAGTCCGGTGTTATGAAACTGGACGGCAGTGAGAGAGAATCGGCGGTGGAGGCAATGCTGCTTCTGGGGGAGACTTACCCGGAGCTTCAGGGATATTATCCGAAGCCGAAGGGATTGATCAATCCATGGATACTGTCAGTTCAGAATTTGAGCGGTGTGTATTCTCCATTTACTGTGGAGGCGAATTATAATAGTGGGATGACGGATTACAATATTCCGTTCACAGCCTGCCATGAACTGTCTCACCTTCGGGGATTTATGCAGGAGCAGGAGGCGAATTTTATTGGATATCTGGCATGTATGGAATCCGGGAAGGCGGAATTCAATTACAGCGGGAGTTTGCTGGGATGGATATATTGTATGAATGTACTTCGGAAGGTGGATCTGGAGGCATGGAAAGAGGTGCGACAGATGCTGGCACCGGAAGCAGAAGTGGATCTTCGGGCGAACAGTGAATACTGGGCGAGGTATGACGGCAAGGTGGCGGAAGTTGCAGATATGGTAAATGACAGTTATCTTAAGGTAAATGGGCAGTCGGACGGCGTGAAAAGTTATGATCGAATGGTGGATTTAATGGTAACGTATTATAAAGAATAATTATTAAAAAAGTGCTTGCAAAATGAAGTGGATTATGATATTATAAATCTCGGTCACTGCGGAGGTTGTGACTGGGATTTCATATGGCTCCATGGTCAAGCGGTCAAGACATCGCCCTTTCACGGCGGTAACCCGGGTTCGATTCCCGGTGGAGTCATTTGCACGTAAGTGATTATAAGACGGTCACTAAGTGCTCATTACTATAGTGAGGCGCCATAGCCAAGTGGTAAGGCAAAGGTCTGCAACACCTCTATCACCAGTTCAAATCTGGTTGGCGCCTTAAAAAATCGCAATTCCTGGAATACAGGGATTGCGATTTTTTGTTGCCATGCATACGCTAAAAGGTTCAGTGAACCTTATTTGTGTGTTTTGCAGCATGTGTTTCTAAAGCCTGGGTGGAGGGGTATAGAAACTGAAATGTAATTTTCTATGTGGAAATATTTTGAATTGCGTGAGAAATTCATTATCATTGATTTTCACACGTAGTATTTCGTCTGCACTACGTGGGAGAAGTTTCATAATTAATTTAAACACGTAATATTTCACGTATTCTACGTGGGGAATTTGCAATATTATAATTTTCACACGTAGGGTCATTGTTTTTTTACGTGGTAAAATGAGAAAACTTGATTTTGCCATGTAGTCACGACTTAAAAATACGTGTCAAATATTCGTTTTTCTTCTTAACACGGTAATATGGATTTAGAAAGCTATCTTTTTTTGTTGTATATCTCTCCGCTTTTGCCGCCGGTTTTGTGGCACAGATATATTTCGCCGATTTCCATGGATTTGTCGAGTGCCTTGCACATATCATATACAGTAAGGAGAGCGACACTGACACCTGTCAGAGCTTCCATTTCCACTCCGGTTTTTCCGGTGACTTTTACGGTACAGTAACAGTAGATGGCGCTTTCCTCCGGATTCATCTCAAATTGCACCCGGCAGTTTGTGATCGGAAGAATGTGGCACATGGGAATTAACTCAGAAGTCCGCTTTGCTCCCATGATTCCCGCGGTGGTTGCCACGCCGAGCACATCCCCTTTTCCTACGGTTCCCGATTCGATTGCATGATATACTGCCTGATTAACGGTGATTTTACCGGCAGCAGTGGCTTCTCTTTCAGTGTCGCTTTTTTCGGATACATCGACCATCAATGCCTTTCCATTTTCATCAAAATGTGTCAGATTCATAAATTTCGTCCTTTTCATTTTTATTGGGCAACTTCTGTTACCCTATGCTTTTTCCTAATTCCATTGCCCTTTCCGGATAATCTGTGTCGGCCAGCATTTCTTTGGAAGAGCAGCCATAGGCATAGATTTCACCGACGGAAGTCCAGTGAAGATATCGGAGCATTGTTTCATAATGTGCCTTGATTCCGTCCATTGCCCACTCATCAGTATCACTGCCGGCTGTCAGAAGAATGGCTTTCTTTTTCTGCTCTCTTAATGTATTATTGACTGCAAAAAAACGATCAATGATGATTTTTAACTGCGATGTCATTGCAAAATAATATAGTGGAGATACGAACACGATAAGATCAGCTTCATATACGTCCTTAAGGATGTCTGCCGCATCATCCTGTAAAACACATTTATTTCCATGATTTTTGCAATACATACATCCCATACAGGGGGAAAGCTTTTTGTCCTGCAGCCAGATTTTTTTAATAACATGTCTGTCCTGGTGTATTCCTTTAATAAAAGATTCGGTTAAAGCGTTTGTGGTTCCGTTTTTGTGCGGACTTCCGCATAATATTAATATTTTCATAATGGTTACGCTCCCTTGTAAATCATTGGTAGTTGTTAATATTTCTTTTTATTATATGAAAAAGTTTATGTGTTTTCAAGTTGTTGTGAAGCATATAAAAACAGCCGCATCCCGATATTGTCAGGAATACGACTGCAAATCATTCATATTTTAAACCCGTTTCATGAATTTCAATAATACCTTGCCGAGTGCAAGAACCAGAACTGCTGCTGCAACTGCTTCCGGAATTCCGGATGCGGTAACAGTTCCCATGATCAGTCCCCATACTGCAGTGATTGCAACTTCTTTTGCCTGAGCATACTGCTGTGCAAATAATATGTAGATGCTTCCCATTACGAAAATGGTGTTCGTCATGGAGCCTGCAAATCCTGTGACTACCAGAGCAATGGTCTGGTTGACGTTGAATTTCTTAAGCAGAATCCAGAGCCATCCGGCAACTACGCCGATCATAATACGGCATCCGATTGAGATCCACAATGCCTTTACAACACCTGTGAGACCGGTAGTGCTCATAAATGGTGAGAAAGCAAAGGATAACAATGTTGGTGCCATTGTGTTACTTACAAGAGAGCAGATTCCAAATACGCATCCTAAGATTGCGCCGGCCGCAGGGCCAAGCAGAACTGCACCGATGATTACCGGGATGTGAACTGTTGTCGCCTTAATGATCGGGAGCTGAATCATGCCAAGCGGTGTGTTCGCCAGAACAATGATAATAGCTGCCATAAGTGCAACACTGACCATCCATCTTGTGTCTTTCTTTGTTTTTTCCATATTCAATTTCCTCCTTGTTATCATTCCCGCCCTGTGCGGGATATAATACAATTACCGCGTAAGTATAACACTTTTTTTTTGAAAGAACAATTGTGGCGGATGCTTTTTTTTAAAAACAATGCATGTTATAATGTCCCTAAAAGGCGGAGCCGGGTCATGAGACACCCGGTGCATGGAAAGAATGAGGTAAAAATGATGTTAAAGGGAAAAACCATTATTCTTGGTGTAACGGGAGGAATTGCGGCATATAAAAGTGCAGCACTTACCAGCCTTCTGGTGAAGGCGGGAGCAACGGTTCAGGTGATTATGACGGAGAATGCACAGCAGTTTATTGCACCCCTGACATTTGAAGCGTTGACGAATCAGAGGTGCCTTACGGATACATTTGACAGGAATCATGAATACAGTACGGAACATGTGGCTCTTGCAAAACGGGCGGATGCTGTGATCGTAGCACCGGCCACAGCTAATGTGATTGCAAAGCTGGCGCACGGCCTGGCGGATGATATGCTGACAACGACCATACTTGCGTGCAATTGTCCGAAGATGATCGCACCGGCAATGAATACCAGAATGTATGAGAATCTGATTACTCAGGACAATATAGAGATTATAAAAAAATATGGTATGGAAATCATAGAGCCGGTGAGCGGCAGGCTGGCCTGCGGTGACACCGGAGCAGGAAAAATGGCAGAGCCGGAAGTGATTTTCCAGTATGCGCTGAAAGCCTGTGCGTATGAGAAGGATATGGAGGGACTTAAGGTTCTGGTGACGGCCGGGCCTACACAGGAAAATATTGATCCGGTCCGCTATATTACGAATCATTCTACCGGAAAGATGGGATACAGTATTGCAAAAATCTGTGCGCTTCGGGGAGCAGATGTAACTCTGGTCAGCGGAAGAACGGCACTGGAGCCGCCTCTCTTTGTAAATGTGGTTCCGATTGTGACGGCGAAGGATATGTATGAGGCGGTTACAGAAAAAAGTGAAGAGATGGACATTATCATCAAGGCGGCAGCAGTTGCGGATTACCGGCCACGGACGGTGAGTGATGAGAAGATTAAGAAAAAAGATGACGATATGTCGATTGAAATGGAGCGGACAGACGACATTCTCGGTTATCTTGGGGCTCATAAAAGGGAAGGGCAGTTCCTCTGCGGTTTTTCTATGGAAACACAGAATATGCTGGAGAATTCTAAGGCGAAGCTAAAGAAAAAGAATGTGGATATGATCGTGGCCAACAATCTGAAAGTGAAGGGAGCCGGATTTGGAACAGATACGAATATCGTCACCTTGATTACAGAAGAGGAAATAAAAGAGCTGGACATCCTGTCTAAAGATAAAGTGGCCGAGAAGCTGTTAGATGAAATCTTAATAAGGAAAAATAAATAGAAACAAAAAAATGTCTGTTGAAAGATTCAACGGACATTTTTTGTCTTTTATCTAGAGGTTAATTGAACACATAAATCGGGGTGTTTTTATCTTTTGTTGTGTTCCTAATACAATATAACACTTAGAAGTGATGTTGAAAATAGTCGATAAAGCCATTTTTTTAGAAGAAAAATGTGCGGTAAGCACAAATTGTGGTATGATAGTAAGAAAAAAGAGCGGAGGATAACATGGCTGTTGCACTGGAAGAGTTGTATCGGGAAATTGAACCGAAGTTTTATGTGAGGCTAAGAACGAAAAGTTGTTTTCATAAAATTATTGAATGGACTCATATTGTTGAAGATTTTGAATTTATTGAGCTTTTGCATGGAAATGAACTGATATTTAATACAGGAATTAACTATCATTCTGATGAGTGGCTAATGGAGTATATTACGCTGCTAAATAATGCCGGAGCCGGAGGACTTGTGATTGCACTTCATAACGGAGTGAAAATGCCTCAGGAAATCATAGATTATTGTGATCAGATTAAATTTCCGTTATTTGAGGCGGCCTGGGAAACGCCATATATGATTATTATGCGTCTGTTTGCGGAGATTCTTTTGAAAAATGAGCAGAGAGAGACGAATCTGATTACAGCTTTTCGAAATGCAATTTCCCATCCGGATAATCCTGCGTTATATCAGGATGTGCTGGAGAAAGAAGGATTTGGAAAGAATGGAACCTATACGATAATTGTTTTAAGCTGTAATTCTTATTGGGACGGGCAGGAAAACTGGAAATTAAAGGAGATTGAGCAGAAGCTTCATTACGCCAGAAGGCAGTATGCGGTGTATGAAGAGAAAGGAAGGCTGGTGATTCTGGCGGCGGGGCAGAAAATGGATTTTCTCCGCCATAAATTCGGCATGCTTTGTGAGGAAGACCCAAATGTCTATGTGGGAATCGGAACAAAAATCCGTCAGCTTAAGGATATCCACAGGTCGTATGAATCTGCCATGACAGCATACCGGCTTACCCGAACGGCGATTGCGTCCAATATTTTATTTTACGATGAACTGGGAGTATATAAAGTGATTTCCAACCTGAAGCGTCCCGAGACCGGTGATGAATTTGTGACGGAAGTTTTGGGAAATCTCATGGCATATGACCGCAAAAATAATACGGACTACATGAGCATTTTACAGGCATTTTTTGAAAATGAATGCAGCGTTATTCATACGGCACAGGCCATTTATTGTCATAAGAATACGCTTACCTATAAGATAAATAAGATACGGGAACTGTTAAATTGCGATATTATGAGCAATGAGAACCGAACCCGTATTATGCTGGCACTTTATTTTATTAAAATGAGAAAGCAATAATTGTGGTGGAAATTCTTTTGTGATAAAATGTTTGTAAAAATGACGGGCAGCGTGAAAGATTAGTCTGGATGCATGCCCTGTTGGAGGGATGAAGATGGATGTAAATAGAAATAAGCGGAATCAGATGCTCGCAGAGAAGCTGATTAAAGCGCTGGAATCCAGAAATATGGAAGGTTATTATGCACAGACAAAGGAGGAGGCGCTTGAGAAAGCGCTTGAGCTGATTCAGGAGGGCAGTAAAATCGGATGGGGCGGTTCCATGTCTATTCAGGAAATCGGATTGAAGGATGCGGTATGTTCCGGCAATTATGAAGTGTTTAACCGGGATATCTGTGCGAATCCGGAAGAGAAACGAAAAACAGAACTGGCAATTTTTGATTCGGATTATTTTCTGTGCAGCTGTAATGCCATTACGGAGGATGGTGTAATCGTCAATATTGATGGCATGGGCAATCGGGTGGCAGCAATCACCTGGGGACCTAAGAATGTTTTAATGATCGTGGGTATGAATAAGGTGGTAAGAGAGACGCGGGATGCAGTATCCCGGGCACGTGGTGAGGCAGCAACTATCAATGCCCAGAGATTTAACCTGGATACCCCATGCAGTAAGACAGGAGCATGCTTTGACTGTAAATCACCGGATACGATCTGCTGTCAGTTTCTTCTGACCCGTTTTTCCAAGGTGAAGGGACGCATCAAAGTGATTCTGGTAAATGATGAACTTGGATTTTAGAATAACAATCAGACTGTGAGGAATGAAAGATGGATAAATGTTATGATGTAGTTGCAATGGGAGAGCTGCTGATTGATTTTGCGATGGCAGGCGAGAGTGGTCAGGGCAATCAGATGTTTGAGGCATGTCCGGGCGGCGCTCCGTGTAACGTTCTGGCTATGCTGAATAAATTGGGGAAAAAGACGGCTTTCATCGGAAAGGTGGGAGATGACCAGTTTGGAAAGGAATTAAAGGCAACCATTGAAGAAATCGGAATCGATGCGAAAGGACTCTGTATGGATGACAGGATTCATACAACGCTTGCTTTTGTACATACCTTTCCGGATGGCGATCGTGATTTTTCATTCTACAGACAGCCGGGAGCCGACATGATGCTGAACGAGGACGAGGTTGATTATGATATGATCCGCCAGGCGAAACTATTTCATTTCGGAACATTGTCCATGACAGATGAACCGGTGAGAAGTGCGACGAAGAAAGCGCTTCAGGCAGCAAAGGAAGCAGGATGTTTGATTTCCTTTGATCCGAACTTAAGACCACCGCTCTGGAGTTCCATGGAGCTTGCAAAAGAGATGATGGAATATGGGTTTGAATACTGTGACATTCTGAAGATTTCTGATAACGAGATTCAGTTTGTTTCCGGAAAAGAAGATTACGATGAGGGAATTCGTTATCTTCAGGAAAAATACCAGATTCCGCTTATTTTCCTGACTATGGGAAAAGAAGGAAGCCGGGCATATTACAAAGATATGCGAGTAGAAAGAGGCGGATACAAGGTAAATGCGATTGAAACTACCGGTGCGGGAGATACCTTCTGCGGAAGTGTGCTGAATGGAATCCTGGAACGAGATTTCGATAATCTTGCGGAAGAAGATCTGGGTGAGATTTTATCCTTTGCCAATGCGGCAGCAGCTCTGATTACAACAAAGAAGGGCGCAATCCGTTCCATGCCGGAGAAAAAAGAAGTAGAAGAGCTATTGACGAAATGGAAATAATTTGATATACTGAACAAGTGCTTGAGATACAAGCACTTATGGCGCCATAGCCAAGTGGTAAGGCAAAGGTCTGCAACACCTCTATCACCAGTTCGAATCTGGTTGGCGCCTCTTGAAAAGCTCGGGAAGAAGATTCCCGAGCTTTTTGCGTAACAGGAGATTCTTTTGGAATAGAAATTGTATTCTATGATTCCATATGCTAGAATACAAACAAAGCATTTAGTTCTATTTTCTGCGTGAAAAGCGTCTGATTTCATCTCATATATCAGAATTTATTAGAAATCTCAATGCTTGATTACCCGATAACAGCAGAGGATTTCTAGAAAGATACGATATGGAGGATATCATAAAGGCGGCAAATGATCCGGAATATCAGAAAAAATTGTTAGAAGAGTTTTCAATATAAGAGAGGTAATTAAAATGTCTACAGAACTAAGAATGGAAAAAAGAAGGATGAAGCTCGCTGATCTGGGGGAAGAGTCATGCGTGCCTGATTTATCCGGAGAAGTAATCCTGCAGAATCAACTCAAATTCCGTCTGGGGGAAACGGATGAAATTTATGAGGGATACGGCAGGGTGAAGAATGCCTATCCTTATAGGCAGAGAAATGGCTATACAAGACAACTCCGGGAAAAAGAAGTCCAGACAGCCGTACTGGAAAACAGGTATCTGAAAGCGGTTTTTCTGCCAGAGTATGGCGGAAGACTGTGGGAACTGTGGGATAAAGAGCAGGGTGAAAATCTGCTTTACACCAATGATGTGCTCCGGTTTAGCAACCTTGCTGTGAGAAATGCATGGTTCAGCGGCGGCGTGGAATGGAATGTGGGTGTAATCGGACATACACCGTTTACTACGGAACAGATGTATGTTGCCCGTACCAGTGATGAGAACGGGAATCCGGTTCTTCGTATGTATGAATATGAAAGAATTCGTGACATTACTTATCAGATGGATTTCTGGCTGGAAGAGGATTCAAGATTTCTGAATTGCCGGATGCGTATTGTGAATGAGAACACAGAAGTAGTTCCTATGTACTGGTGGAGTAATATGGCTGTTCCGGAACACGAAGGAGGCAGAATCATTGTTCCTGCTGAATCTGCGTATACAAATACATGCGGAGAAGTTTACAAGGTTGATATTCCTATAGTTGGAGGAACGGATGTTACGGATTATAAGAAAATACCGAAATCTGTGGATTATTTCTTTGAGCTGGATAGGAATGCGCCTAAATACATTGCCAATGTGAACCGGGAGGGATATGGTCTGATACAGATATCGACTGACCGCCTGAAAAGCCGCAAGCTTTTTTCATGGGGAAATCAGAAAGCTTCGGATCACTGGCAGGAATTTCTGACTGAGGATGCGGGAAGATATGTTGAAATACAGGCAGGACTTGCAAAGACCCAATATGGATGTATTCCGATGGCGCCGAACACAGCATGGGAGTGGATGGAACAGTACGGGGCAATTCAGATTAGCGGGGATGATCTGGAACTGTCTCATAAGGAAAGATATCAAAATGTAACGAATGAGATAGAGAAAGCGCAATTATCGGAACACCTTGAAGAACAATTAATTTCTTCCAAAGCAATGGCACTTCAGAAAGCAGAGCTTCTTATACCGGGAAGTGGTTATGGAATCCTGGGTGTACATGGAAAACTGACATCTCATTTAGAGTTCGTGGATGAGAGTGGATATTACGGCCGATGGAAATCTTTTATAGATGGCGGAAATCTTCCGTGCCCGGAGCCGCAAAAATGGCCGGATGTATTTCTGGATGATCCGGACAGTTTTTCAAGGCTGAAGGATGCAGTGAAAAATGAAGAAAAAAAGAACTGGTATGCTCATTACCATTTAGGTATCCGCTATTATACTCTGGGAAAATATAAAAAGGCAGAAAAAGAATGGAAAGAGTCTCTGGAGCTGGAGGAAAATGCGTGGGCATATCATGGACTTGCCTGTCTTCGTTTATTACAGGGAAAAAGAAAAAAAGCTGCACGTTATATTTTAAAAGGAATGCGGCTTCAAAAAGAGGAACTCTCCTATGTTAAAGAAGGATTCAAGCTTTTGACTATGAGTGAAAGCTATGAAGACCTGTGTGAATTTTATGGGCAGATGAGCGAAGAGCATCAGAATAACAGCAGGATAAAATTCTATTACATTAAAGCCCTTGGGGAAATAGGGGAAGAGAAGAAAGCATATGAATTACTGGAAGAAAATGGTGGTCTGATACTGGATGATCTGCGGGAGGGAGAAGATTCTCTCGCAGAACTGTGGACGGAACTGCACGAGAAGGTATATGGTGAAAAAGGAGAGATTCCTTACAGATATCAGTTTCATGCAACTTAATAAGAAATAAAGGGAGGGTCACCTCCCTTTCTTCCGTTTTGCGGTTGATAAACAACTTTTTTAATATATAGCTGTTGAATTACATATATCCCCCATAATATCCCGGTCCGCCGCAACACAGGGAACCACCGCCGCAGCATAAGTTGCAGACAATGTTGGCGATACACAGCTTCATACAGAAGTTGCCGCTTCCCATGGAATAGGTCTGGTAAGGGTTCTGGCGGGTCTGATACCAGTTGCCGCCGCTTTCCAGACGTTGTACCAGCACCTGATACTGCATGTTGTCCGGTTCCATCTGGTAGGCCGTTTTTGCGTGTTCCAGAGCAATCACATTATTGCCGACACCGGAGTTGGCAATGGCACTGTAGTAATACCACTGGGCGGAACGGGACTGAATGCCCTGAAGTACGTTGAGAGCCTCTTTATAATGGCGGCTGTTGATGTAGTTGGCAGCTGCCCGAAGATAGATGTCTTCCTCGCTTTCGGAAGATTTGGATGAGGTATGACCACTGTTTCCGTAACCGCCGAAGCCTCCGAAATCGCCCCAGTAACCGCCGAATCCACCAAATGGATCTGAACCGGAACCTGGCCCCGCATTCCCATTTCCATAGGAACCGGAGCCGCCGCTGTAGCCGTATTCTTTTTCTTTCATAATCTGCTGATAGGCCTGTTGGACTTCTTTAAATTTAGCTTCTGCCTGATCTTTGTTTGGGTTGTTAATATTGGCATCCGGATGATACTTGCGGCTAAGGGCACGATAAGCTTTCTTAATCTCTTCGTCGGAAGCATCCCTGGACACTCCTAATATCTGATAAGGATCTGTCATCTTAGTTCTCCTGTTGATTTTTGCGTTTCTGTACGACTGCCTCGAACCGGCACCATACGCCGGAATAAAGGATATTTCTCAGTATATCCACATGGGTGATGATGGGGAGTGTCTCGAATTCTCTGGAGCATTCTGCAATCATCATAGTGAGAAGCTGCCTGCAGTATTCGTCGAAATCTTCCCTTTTGAAAGCATCCTTTAATGGATTATAACTGCCATTTTCAATATCCTTTTCTACATCTTCATATGCATCCATAAGATAAATGAATTTTCCGAGGAAAAAGCCGAATTTCCGAAGGGAGGCCTCCCATTCGTCTTTGCGGCAGGCGAAAATCTCTGCCATAATATCACCGAACAGTCCTGCCATGGTGTCAAGATTGGTTTCTCCTGCTTCTTCCAGCATACTGATCTGCTTCAGCCGGGAGGCAATCAGGACAGTTTTATCGGGGTATACCTGTTTTACTGATTCCATGGAACTGCGGAGGAGCCGTGCGGAGACATAGCCCTTCTTTTTGTGTTCATCAGCCCAGTCATCTTCGCATTTATAATATGATAATACCACATTCATGGCTGCTGCGTAATCGGTAAATTCATTGGTGCGGGCTGCATGCTTCTGAAATGGGTGAGCGACACAGTTCACATGCGTCAGTTCCTCATCCGGTTCGTAGAGACCGCTGAGTAATACAATCAAAAAGGTCATGTCATAGGAGAGGGTTGTCTGTCCCCTACGTCCATACATTTCCTTCAGCCTCTTGCACAGTCCGCAGTAGTAGGAGTGATAAACATCGAAATCTTTGAATTTCATTTCTGCCTTATTTATTGCAATATAACCGAACATAAGGTGCTCCTAACTCTTCTTTATAAATGTCGTGTTGCATTTGGGGCATCGGATTTCAATTTTTCCCTTGCCACGGGGAACACGGATTTTCTGACTGCAGGTTGGACAGCGATAGATATGGTGTGTCTTACGCTGTGCCATCAGATTCTTCTGTTTGCCGAACCAGCAGCGAATCTTGTAGGTCTTTGCCAGATATTTCTGGTTTTCCGCTGCACGTTTATATACATTCCTGGAAAACATGCGGAAATAAGTATAGATAATCAGAGCCCAGGAGAGAATCGTCAGAATCCCACTCTGAAAAAAAGTAGACAGAACCATTACAACCAGTGCGGCGATCAGAGTAAATCGCCCGAATGTGTCAAAACCGTAGCGCCCTGCCATAAAACGTATTAGTTTCTCTTTCAAAATAATCACCTTCCTACATGGAATCATACCCCTTTTCCATTCAAAGTCAATAAACTCTCTATTAAAAATCTATAAAATAAAATAGAGATATGTTATACTGAACGCATAGCGACGAACGCGTCTCCCGGAAGGAGGCCATTGGCTGCTTGCAGCCAATTGGATTCCGGGCGGGAGGCATGTGAGTGCAACGAACACTGAGAGAACGAAGTTCTCGAAGTGAGCGTTCGGAGTTCGTAGGTCAAATAGATTGGGGGAAATCATATGCATAGATTGACAGAATTAATCAGAGAGGATATGAAACCGGCACTTGGAGTTACAGAGCCCGGAGCCATTGCTTTTGCAGTGGCATCTGCAAGAGCGGCGTTGGGAAAGCCGGCAGAACGTGTGGAGGTTGCACTGAATTCCGGTATGTATAAGAATGCTTTTACCTGTGGAATTCCAAATTCAGATTCTTACGGTAATCTGTATGCGGCGGCTCTGGGGGCTGTGGCGGCGGATGAGAAACTGGGGCTGGAATCCCTTGCGAATATTACCGAAGAGGATAACCGTCGGGCCGGGGAAATGGTGGAAGAAGGCCGGGTGAAGGTAGTATTGGATCATATCGGTTCAGAGATTACTATTGATGCAGAGGTCTTTGCAGGAAAGGAATCCTGCAGTGTGCATATACGCGGCAGTCATACGGATATCCGCTGGATTGAGAAAAACGGTCAGGTGATTGAAGGGGAAAAAGAAGACAAACTGGAAGATAACGGGCAGACGAAGAGTTCTGCCGAAGCGGAAACAGCAGTCATTCACAGATATAGTCTGGAAGATATTCTTGCTTATATCAGGAGCGTTCCGGAGGAAGAAATTCTGTTTATCAGGGATGCATTTTCTATGAACCTGGAACTTCTGGAGGAAGGGCTTCAGTCAGACAGAACGACGATAGGACCTATGCTGTTTGCACAGAATGGGAACCGGATGATTTCGGCAGACGAGAGGACAACTGCCCAGCTGCTCTGTAACGGAGCAATCGAAGCGCGCGTCCTGGGACTTTCCAGACCGGCCATGAGTATAACGGGAAGCGGAGCTCATGGTATTATAGCAACGATGCCGCTTTTTGCCTGCTACAAGGTTCACCGGGAGGAGGTTAGCGAAGAGATGCTCCTTCGAGCGGCGGCTTTCAGTTATCTGATTACCATGTACATCAAAGAGTATTCCGGGCGTTTGTCTGCATTCTGTGGTTGTGGAATTGCGGCAGGAACGGGAATGGCCTGCGGCCTGGCGTTTATGAAAGGTGCGGACGACGAGCAGATTGCTATGGTAATTCAGAATATGGCATCCGGACTTACGGGCATGATCTGTGATGGCGGTAATCAGGGATGTGCCATGAAGGGCGTTGTGGCTGTGGATGCAGCCTGGCGATCGGTTGATATGGCATTAAATGGGGTCTGTATTGATAAGATCCATGGCATTAACGGTCAAACACCGGAAGATACTATGCGTAATATGGGAAAAATAGCTTCTCCCGGTATGATAAAGACGGAAGAAGTTATTGTGGAAATTATGGAGAATAAATAATGAAATAGAGGAAAGGACAGAATATGGACGAGAGACAGAAAAAAAGAGCTAGAAAAAGAAGACAGAAGAGGAAAAGAAAGGAAGAAAGGCGGCAGAAAAAGGGCGGAATCATCAGTACGATCGTGCTGGTTGTTGCCATTGCTGTATTTTGTGTATCCGGATTCCAACTGTATAAGATCATGTCCGGATACCATAAAGGAAAAGCAGAATATGACAAGATTCTGGAAATCGCTGTGGAGGAGAAGGAACCGGAAGAAGAGGGACAGGAAGACAGTTTCCGCGTGAATTTTGATGAACTTCTGGCTATTAATCCGGATACGGTAGGCTGGATTCGATTCAGTCCTGAACCATCTCAGATCAACTATCCGGTAGTGCAGGGAGACGATAACGACCTTTATCTTCACAAGACATTTTCGGCAAATGATAATACAGTAGGGGCAATATTTGTAAATGTTTATAATAATCCGGATTTCAATGACAGAAATACAATCATATATGGACACAGAATGAATGACAATTCCATGTTCCATGATCTGGCCAAATATGAGGATAAATCATTCTGGGAGGCTAATCCTTACTTCTATATTTATACACCGGATGGACGGGAGATTACGTATCACATTTACTCAACAGGAGTTGTAAAAGATACTTCTGATACATATCTTACGGAATTTGCATCAGATGAAGACTATCAGGCATTTCTGAACATGACCAAAGAGGTGGCTGCCTATGATACCGGTATAGAGGTGGGAACCGATGATGTGATCGTAACTCTGTCTACCTGTACTAAGGCCAGCAATGATGACCGGTTTGTGGTAAGAGGTGTGAAGGAGTCTGAAAGAATAATTGAGTAAGGAGGGAGTGGCGAAATGGCACTTGTATATGAAGTGGGAGATATTGTAAAGTTGAAAAAGAAACATCCCTGTGGCAGTTATGAGTGGGAGATCCTCCGTGTGGGAGCAGATTTTCGATTAAAATGTGTGGGATGCGGTCATCAGATCATGATTGCGCGAAAGCTGGTGGAAAAGAATACAAAAAGTCTGAGAAAATCTTTGTGAAAAGTGCTTGATTCTTTTGGGAAAATGTGATAGCATATCAAATTGTGATATATTAATGTTCGTCCGGCAAAACGGATGAATATCCTTGCTCCCGCAATTAGGGACGGGGGCCAAAAGACCAGAAGGAGGTGCAAACTACATGAACAAGTATGAATTAGCTGTTGTAGTCAATGCAAAAATCGAAGACGACGAAAGGGCACAGGTAATCGAAAAGGTAAAGGCATTAGTTACCCGTTTCGGTGGAAATGTGACAGACGTTGATGAATGGGGTAAGAAGAGATTAGCTTACGAAATTCAGAAGATGAAAGAAGCATATTACTATTTCATCCACTTCGAGTCTGATGCTACAGTTCCAGGCGAAGTTGAGAAGAGAATTCGTATCATGGACAACGTACTCAGATATTTATGCGTGAAACAGGAAGCATAGTAGAAGAGAGGGAAAAGAATGAATAAAGTAATTTTGATGGGACGCCTTACAAGGGATCCTGAAGTGAGATATTCACAGGGAGAGAACCCGTTGGCCATTGCCAGATACACGCTGGCTGTTGACCGCCGTTTCAGAAGAGATGGAGAAGCAACGGCAGATTTTATTCCGTGTGTGGCATTTGGAAGACAGGCAGAGCATGCTGAGAGATATTACCGTCAGGGACTGCGGGTTACGGTCTGCGGACGTATCCAGACGGGAAGCTATACTAACAAGGATGGCGTGAAGGTATACACGACAGAAGTGGTAGTAGAAGAACAGGAATTTGCAGAGAGCAAAGCAGCAAGTGATGCTAATGCAGGAGGTTTCCACCAGGCGGCTCCGGCACCGGCACCGAGTGCTCCGGCAGGAGACGGCTTCATGAACATTCCGGACGGAATAGATGAAGAATTACCGTTTAACTAAACCTAGAGCACTTAATGAGCACGAGCGGAACGCGAAGTGCGAATCTGGTGCGAAGGTTGTTCTTTTTCTTTAGCAAGGTCTTTTCGAGCTTAGGAAAAAGAACTTCATTAATTAATGTAAGGAGGAAGCAAAGATGGCTTACGATAAAGGAAATCGTCCGGAAGGCGGCTTCAAGAGAAGAGGCGGCGGACGCAGAAGAAAAAAAGTTTGTGTATTCTGTGGTAAAGAGAATAACGAAATCGATTACAAGGATGTAGCTAAATTAAGAAAATACATCTCTGAGAGAGGAAAAATCCTTCCAAGAAGAATCACAGGAAACTGTGCAAAACATCAGAGAGCTCTTACTGTAGCTATCAAGAGAGCACGTCACATCGCTCTTATGCCATACGTACAGGAGTAATAAATAATGACCGCCGTTGGAAATTCCAGCGGCGTATTTAATTTATGATAAAGGAGAGATGTTCAGATGGATAAGATTCAGGAAAAAGATCAGCAGTATATTTGCCATACGTATAAAAGATTTCCGGTCTCTCTCGTGCGAGGAAAGGGTGCAACGGGATATGACGAGGAAGGAAAGGAATATATTGATTTTACCAGCGGTATTGGTGTGAATTGCCTGGGATACGCGGATGAAGGATGGGCAGAAGCAGTATCTGCGCAGGCTCATACTCTTCAGCATGTGTCCAATCTGTATTATTCACAGCCGGATGGAGATGTGGCAGAGCTGTTGTGTGAATATACAGGATTTTCGAAAGTATTCTTTGGAAATTCCGGTGCGGAGGCTAATGAGGGCGCACTGAAGGTTGCTAGAAAATATGGTGCGGAAAAGCATGGAGAGCATTGCAATAAGGTGATTACTCTGAATAATTCCTTCCATGGAAGAACGATTACCACACTTGCTGCGACCGGACAGGAAGTGTTCCACAAATATTTCCTTCCGCTGACTGATGGATTCAAATATGTGGATGCGGGAGATCTGGCAGGGCTTGAGGCTGCTGTGGACGACAGTGTTTGCGCGATTATGATAGAGCTGATTCAGGGGGAAGGCGGAGTTGTTCCGGTTTCTCAGGAGTTTGTGAAACGTATCGAAGAAATCTGCAGGGAGAGAGATCTGGTATTTGTGATCGATGAAGTACAGACAGGAATTGCACGTACCGGAACCCTGCTCTGTTACGAGCAGTACGGCGTGAAACCGGATGTGGTTTCCCTTGCAAAAGGACTGGGCGGAGGTCTGCCGATCGGTGCGGTGCTTATGGGCGAGAAGGTATCGGAAGTTCTGGGGTACGGAATGCATGGCTCCACATTTGGAGGCAATCCGGTAGCCTGTGCAGGTGCACGTTATATTCTGAATAAAGTAACAAAACCGGAATTTCTGGAAGAAGTGAAGGCGAAATCTGCATATATGAAAGAAAAGCTGGAAGCGATCCCACAGATTACGGGAGTTACAGGATTGGGTCTGATGCTGGGAGCAGAACTTGCAGAAGGATACACGGCTGCCGAGACAGCGGGGAAATGTGCAGCAGAAGGTGCACTGGTACTGACGGCAAAGACGAAGCTTCGCTTTTTGCCGCCGCTTACCATTACATATGAAGAAATTGACAAAGGAATGGAGATTTTGAAAAAGGTATTGAGTGCTTAAAAGCTTCCCTCAGATATGGCTTTAATCGAGGAGGCGTATTCTGAAGGAGTCATACCTGTCATTTTTTTGAACTGCCGTGAAAAATAATGGATGGAGGTATACCCCAGCTGCTCGGAAATCTGCGTGAAGTTCAGGCGGTTGGTCCGTATCATCTGTTTTGCGGCAGATATTTTCATGGTTGAAAAGTATTCAATTACACCAAGGCCGCTGCGTTCCCGGAATATTTTCTGGAGATGAGAGCGGCCGATCAGATTATCCTTGCAGATCTGCTCAATAGTAACATGAGAGCCAAGGTGGGCTTCCAGATAATCTACTACCCGGTTAAATATGTCGGTATCGCTTTTGGTCTTGGTTGCTTTTGGAATCTCCAGACGTGGTTTTCGACCAAGAACGAAGGGGTTGGAATATCTTCGAATCAGATGAATGAGAAAGTGTTCCAGACACAGGCGTATCATCTGTTCGGAACCGAACTGATCCGGTTCTTTTTTGGGCATATTCTGAAGATAAGGGTCATCCAGGCGACAGTCAAAGCAGCGTCTGGCCTCGATTATAATGTCGGCGAGAAGATTACGTTCTGTCTCGTCTACATGAAGCACCCGGTCGTTGAAGAAACGCATGGCATCACTGTCACATTTGAAAGAAATAACTACCAGGTTAGGAGCGGTTTCTCCATCGGCAGTTACGTTGTGGAATTCGTTTGGTTTGTGAAAGGCTACATCACCTTTTTTTAAAGTCATGTTTTTCTTGCCGGCGGTTATCACTACTTCCCCTTTGTCTACACAGACAAATTCCCAAAAATTATGGACTTCTCCTTCAAAGGAAAAGTTGCTCATGTATTCAAAATAATGGATGCTGTATATTTTTTCTATAGTTATGGAATTTGTAAGTTTTGTACCTATATAAGCCATGAAATACCTCCGTTTAGCAGGATAAGGAAAATTCTGTAAATTTTAATTTGTGAAATCTCACTAAGATTATACACTTTATTTGCAGATAAGGCAAATGAAAAAAAGCGGATAGTGCAAATTATCTGCCATATTGGATAAAGATTTTTGTGCATTTTTATACTACAATGAATTTAACAACAAACAGACTTTATAGGAGGTAAAGTATTATGAAAAAGAAACTTGTAAGCGCATTACTGTGCGTGGCAATGGCAGCAACGATGCTTGCAGGCTGTGGCGGAAGCTCTTCTGAGAGTTCCGACGGCGGAGACAGCGGTAGCGAAAGCAAGGGTGGAGACAAGCTTGTTTACTGGTCCATGTGGGAAGCAACAGAGCCACAGGGACAGGCAATCAAGGCAGCCATCGATGCTTACACAGAGGAGACAGGCGTAGAGGTTGATGTTCAGTTCAAGGGACGTACCGGTATCCGCGAAGGTCTTCAGGCAGCACTCGATGCAGGAACAGAGATTGATATGTTCGACGAGGATATCGACCGTGTTAATGATGCATGGGGCAAATATCTGTTAGACCTGGAAGATATGGCAAAAGCCGGAGATTATGAGGCAACAGCTAATGCGGGTCTGATCGCAGCCTGCAGAGAAAAAGGCGGCGGCACATTAAAGAGTATTCCTTATCAGCCGAACGTATTTGCATTCTTCTACAATCAGGATCTGTTTGATCAGGCAGGAATTAAAGAAGCACCGGCAACATGGGAAGAGTTCCTTGCAGCTTGCCAGAAATTAAAAGATGCAGGAATTACACCTCTTACAATGGATGATGCTTATGCAACATGTGTAATCGGATATCACCTTGGAAGATACGTTGGTGAGGCTGGTGTAAGAGAAGTTGTTACAGAAGGCAAATGGGATGATCCGGCAGTTGTTCAGATGGCAAAAGATATCGAAGAACTTGCTTCTAAGGGATATTTCTCAGCTAACGTTGGAACAAACGTATGGCCGGCAGGTCAGAATCAGGAGCTTGCAACTGGACAGGTTGCTATGTACTTAAATGGATCCTGGCTTCCGAACGAAGTTAAAGAAATCGCTGGTGAGAACTTTAACTGGGGATGTTTCGCATATCCGGCACTTCCGGAAGTTAAGACAAATCTGGAAGCTGAAGGTGTTGGAGCTACAGGTGTAGAGAGCAACAACTTTGGTGCTCAGGTATTCGCAATCAACAAAGATTCCAAGAAAGCTCAGGAAGCATTTGATCTGATTACTAAGATTACAAAGGGCGAATATGACCAGAAACTTGCAGAAGATTCTATCGGAATCCCGGCTGATACAACTAACACAGAGTGGCCGGCATTAGTATCCTGTGCAAAACCTGTTATGGAAGGATCTACAACAAGATTTACATGGGCAGTTGGTTCTGAAGCAAATGAGAACATTACACCTATCATGAAAGAGAACTTCATCAAACTGATGGCTGGAACTCTTTCAGCTGATGATTTCGTAAAAGAGATGACAGCAGCTGGCAAATAAGAAACACTAACTGGAATATGGTGGCATCGCTTAAACGCTGCCACCATATTTTTATCACGAACGGAAGGAGTCGTGCGTATGAAAAAAAATAAAGGAATGATAGTAACATTTCTGACTCCAGCGGTATTATTTTTCGCAGTAATATTTATTTATCCAATCCTCAGAACATTGCTTATGAGCTTCTTTAATATTGAAGGCGTAACGGACAGTATGAGCGAATGGTCTTTTGCAGGAGTTAGCAATTATGTTTCGCTGATGCAGACTGCGCTTTTTAGAACAGCGATGATGAACCTGCTGAAGATCTGGCTGATCGGTGGCATTATTGTTATGAGTATTTCACTTCTGTTGTCAGTAATACTGACCAGCGGAATTCGTTTTAAGAAGTTTTTCAGAGCAATCATTTATCTGCCGAATATTATCAGTGCGGTAGCACTTGCAACCATGTGGCTGCAGTATGTATACAGCAGTCAGTTTGGTCTGTTGAAAACATTTTTTACAAAATTACATCTGACAAAACTGGCAGCTATTCCGTGGACGGATGGCGACCATAAATTTATGGCTCTTTTGATTGCTTACTGTTTTGGTATGATTGGATACCATATGCTGATCTGGACCAGTGGTATTGAGCGAATCAGTCCGGATCTTTATGAAGCGGCAACAATTGATGGGGCAAATAAACCTCAGCAATTCAGATATATGACCATGCCTCTTCTGAAAGGCGTGTTCAAGACTAACATTACCATGTGGAGTGTTACTTCCGTTGGTTTCTTTGTCTGGTCACAGCTGTTCTCAACAGTAACGGCAGAGCAGTCAACCATCGTTCCGGTGCAGTACATGTATCTGAAGATGTTTGGTGCAGGAAATACGGTAACAGCACGAGATGCTGGTCTGTCTGCGGCTATCGGTGTTATGCTGTGTATCTGTGTGGTTATTGTGTTTACTGTTTGTAATAAAGTGTTAAAAGATGACGATCTGGAATTTTAAAGGAGGGAGCAGTTATGGCAAAAGAAAAGAAAGTCCGCGATAAAGTGAACTGGAAAAAAGAAGCGAAGCTGCTTCCGGGATATATTATCCTGATTCTCTGGGTAGTATTTACATTTGTTCTGCTGGGCTGGGTATTTGCAGCAGGATTATCTACTACACCGGATATTTTCCAGGGAAATACACTGAAGTTCCCGACGGGGCTTCATTTTGAAAACTATGTGAAGGCATGGACAACATCCAATGTATCCATGTTCTTTGGAAACTCACTGTTATATTCTGTAGTATCCTGTGTTGCATTGGTTCTTATCTGTGCACCGGCAGCGTATGTGTTGTCCAGATTTACATTTGTTGGAAATAAGATTATCCAGACAAGTTTCGTATCTGCCATGGGTACACCGATTATTATGGTAATCCTTCCGTTGTTTGGAATTGTGGCATCTACCGGTATCCTGAATAACCTGGTGCTGAATAAGGTGGTGCTGATTCTTCTTTACATCGGAATTAACGTGCCATATACGACTATTTTCCTGCTGACATTCTTCTCGAACCTGTCACGTACATACGAGGAGGCAGCAGCTATTGACGGATGTCCTCCGATGAAGACATTCTGGAAAATTATGTTCCCGATGGCACAGTCCGGTTTGGTAACGGTAACAATTTTTAACTTTATTAATATCTGGAATGAGTATTTCCTGTCATTGATTTTTGCAAATTCCGATCAGATGAAGCCTGTAGCAGTAGGCCTGTTCGGTATGATTAACTCTATGAAATACACGGGTGACTGGGCTGGTATGTTCGCAGCAGTTACAATTGTATTCCTGCCGACATTCATTCTGTATATCTTCCTGTCTGAGAAGATTATCGGTGGTGTAACCGGAGGTATTAAGGGTTAAGAATTTCGTTGTTACAGCAAAATAAGTTTAAACTTGGAGGTAAAACAATGAATAAACCAGTATTAGTAATTATGGCAGCCGGAATGGGAAGTCGTTACGGCGGGCTGAAACAGATCGATCCGGTAGATAATGAGGGACACATCATCATGGATTTCTCTATGTTTGATGCTAAGAGAGCTGGATTTGAGAAGGTTATTTTTATTATTAAGAAAGAAAATGAAGCTGATTTCAAAGAGGCAGTTGGGGATCGTATGGCTAAGATTATGGATGTCTCTTATGCTTTTCAGGAGCTTTCTGATATTCCGGAAGGGTTCGAAGTTCCGGAAGGCCGTGTGAAGCCATGGGGAACGGCTCATGCGGTATTAAGCTGTTATGATCAGATAGACGGACCATTTGCGGTTATTAACGCAGATGATTATTATGGACGCGAGGCGTTCCAGCTGATCTATGATTATCTTGCATCAAATGGGGATGATGACAAGTATCGTTATACGATGGTGGGATATCAGCTTGGAAATACAGTGACAGATAACGGCCATGTTGCGAGAGGCATCTGTGACATGAATGAAAATGGTGAGCTGGTTGCTATTCATGAACGTACCAGAATTGAAAAGAGAGAGGGCGGCATTGCGTTCACTGAGGATGATGGTGCTACATGGACTTTTGTTCCGGCAGAAACGACAGTGTCTATGAATATGTGGGGATTTACACAGAGTATCATGCGGGAGATTAAGGATGGCTTTCCGGCATTCCTGGAGAAGGGACTTCAGGAAAATCCGATGAAATGTGAGTATTTCCTTCCGTCAGTGGTCAGCCGTCTGGTGGAGGCAGATCAGGCGACTGTTGCGGTACTGAAATCAGCAGATAAGTGGTATGGCGTTACATATAAAGAGGATAAACCTGTTGTTATGGCAGCAATTCAGAAGATGAAAGAGGATGGTCTGTATCCGATGCATCTGTGGGAGGAAGCATAATGGAACCGGTATTAAAGGCACAGCGTGATGAAGCGATTGCGAATTTTCAGTATGAGGGCGTTCTGGTGGAAGAACGTCCTTATGGAAGCGGTCATATTAATGATACATTTCTGCTTACATTTGCTATTGCAGAGATGGGGCAGATTAAAGTGATTCTGCAGAGAATGAATACAGAGGTATTTACCCAGCCGGTGGAACTGATGGAAAATATTCTGGGAGTGACATCTTATCTTCGCAAGAAAATTATTGAAAATGGCGGAGATCCGGAGCGGGAGACGCTGAATGTAATTAATACAGTTGATGGATTGCCGTATTTTATTGATTCTAAGGGAGATTACTGGCGTTCCTACAAATTTATTACGGATGCGACCAGCTATGATGCGGTTGAGTCAGCTGATGATTTCTATCAGAGCGCAGTATCCTTTGGTAATTTCCAGAGACTCCTGGCAGATTACCCGGCAGAGACCCTGCATGAGACGATAAAGGGATTTCACGATACGAAAGCAAGATTCCAGGTGTTTAAAAAAGCTGTGGAAGATGATGTCATGCATCGTGCGGACTGCGTAAGAAAAGAAATTCAGTTTGTGCTGGATCATGAGGATGTTGCAAATTATTTCTGGGAACTGCAGCAAAAGGGAGAGATTCCGCTTCGTGTAACACACAATGATACAAAGCTGAACAATATTATGATTGACAACAAGACCGGTAAGGGAATCTGCGTCATTGACCTGGATACGGTTATGCCGGGACTTGCCATGAATGATTTTGGAGATTCCATTCGTTTTGGCGCCAGCACTGCGGCAGAGGATGAGCAGGACCTTGATAAGGTATGGTGTGATATGGATCTGTTTGATATCTATGCAAAAGGTTATATCGAAGGCTGCGGAGGCAAGCTGACAGAGCGTGAGATCGAACTTCTTCCAATGGGAGCCAAAGTAATGACATTTGAGTGTGGTATGCGGTTCCTGACCGATTATCTGCAGGGGGATACCTATTTTAAGATTCACAGAGAACACCAGAATCTGGATCGCTGCAGAACCCAGTTCAAGCTGGTTGAAGATATGGAGAAAAAGTGGTATACTATGCAGGAGATCGTTAGGAAATACGCGAAGTAAATAATCAGGAGGTAATAACAATGGCAATTTTAATTACAGGCGGTGCCGGCTATATCGGAAGCCATACTGCATTAGAGCTTTTAAATGAGGGATATGAGGTTGTTGTATATGATAATCTGTGCAACTCTTCTAAGGAATCCATTAAAAGAGTAGAGGAGCTAACCGGAAAATCAATCAGCTTCTACGAAGGAGATATTCTGGATGCCGGAAAACTGGAGGAAATGTTTAACGCAGAAAAAATCGAGGCTGTAATCCATTGCGCGGCATTAAAGGCAGTAGGAGAATCTGTTCAGAAGCCATTGGAATATTACCAGAATAATATAACAGGAACCCTTACACTTTTGGGGGTAATGAAGAAAGTCGGAGTTAAGAATATTGTGTTCAGCTCTTCTGCAACAGTGTATGGAAGTCCTGAAATCATTCCGATCACAGAAGAATGTCCGAAGGGACAGTGTACCAACCCTTATGGCTGGACCAAATCCATGATGGAGCAGATCATGTCTGACCTTCAGAAAGCAAATCCGGACTGGAATGTTATCCTGCTTCGTTACTTCAATCCGGTAGGTGCACATGAGAGCGGATGTATCGGAGAAGATCCGAAGGGCATTCCGAACAATCTGATGCCTTATATCTCTCAGGTAGCAGTTGGCAAGCTTGAGAAACTGGGCGTATTCGGAGATGATTATGATACACCGGACGGAACCGGAGTTCGGGATTACATCCATGTGGTAGACCTTGCTGTTGGACATGTAAAGGCAATCAATTACATATTCACCAATCCGGGACTGGATGTTATCAACCTGGGAACAGGAGTTGGATACTCCGTACTGGATATGGTAAAAGCATTCTCAAAAGCCTGCGGCAAAGAAATCCCATACGAGATCAAGCCGAGAAGAGCGGGAGACATTGCAATGTGCTATGCTGATCCGGCAAAAGCTTTGAAAGTCCTTGGATGGAAAGCGGAGCGCGGCTTAGACGAGATGTGTGCGGACACCTGGAGATGGCAGTCACAGAATCCGAACGGATATAGAGAATAAAACGAACCTGAAACAAAAGACAGATTTTTATCCAGACAAAGCAGTCATATGCCGTGGTAAGAATCTGTCTTTTCTTTCTGCCCGAATAGTGGTATAATGTTCGGAAAGGGCAGAGCCAGGCATCAGGAAATCAAGCTGCCATGCTTGCATGAGCAGGTTGATTTCCTGATATCTGGCGAGCGAAGCGACCGAGAAAAACCGAAAGGTTTTCGAGGTATTCTCCCCTTTTTAGCAGCAATGCGGGAATTATGAGGAAGTTTATTATGAAAGAAAAACAGGATATACGATTAAAGGGTCAGCTTAAATTTTATCTGCAGTGGCCTGCAATTATGGCGGTAATTCTGGTCGCCATGAATATTTGGATTTATCGGACAGATCATCGTGCAGGTGCAATTATGTTCTTTTTTGTATTCGTGTACGCCATCTTTGTCAGTGTGATGTATTTTTACAGCAAATCTCTGGTGATGCAGGATCTGGTGGATTTTGCAGCCCAGTATGGAACTGTACAGAATGTGCTTTTAAAAGAGCTGGCAGTTCCCTATGCGGTACTTCTGGAGAATGGCAAGCTTGTCTGGATGAATGATGAGTTTGAGAAGGTTATCGGAAACAGGCAGAAGGGGGATATTTACCTGAGTAAATATATTCCGGAGCTGAACCGCAGCGTATTTCCAAGGGAAGAGAATCAGACGGTTGAGATGGAGATTTCCTATAAAGATATGGAATACCGTGCAGAATTGCGGCGTGTATCGGTGGAGGGATTTAACGATACGGAGCAGCTTTTGGAGTTGCCGCCTGAAAAGGAATATTTTATTGCCATTCATCTGCAGGACATTACGGAGCTGAATCGCTACATTCATGAAAATGAAGAGCAGCGTCTGGTTGCAGGCCTGATCTATATTGATAATTATGACGAATTTATCGACAGTGTTGAGGAAGTTCGTCAGAGTCTTCTGGTGGCGCTGATCGACCGTAAGATCAATCAGTACATTGCCAAAGTGGATGGTATTGTTAAGAAGATGGAGACGGATAAATATTTCATCGTAATTAAGAAGCAATATTTCAAGCAGCTGGAAGCAGATAAATTCTCGCTTTTGGAGGATGTAAAATCTGTAAATGTGGGAAATACCATACCGGCTACTCTGAGTATTGGTCTTGGACTGAGCAAGGATGCATATGCCCAAAGTTACAATTATGCCCGCGTAGCGATTGATCTGGCACTGGCCAGAGGCGGTGATCAGGCAGTTATTAAGGATTGTCATGGTATCACATATTATGGAGGTAAGCGGGAACAGACTTCAAGAAATACCCGTGTAAAGGCACGTGTGAAGGCAGAGGCGCTGCGTGAATTCATTACGGTAAAAGACCATATTCTGATTATGGGACATAAGATGACGGATGTGGATTCTTTTGGAGCAGCAGTCGGAATTTACAGGGCAGCAGCAGTCCTTCAGAAGAAGGCTCATATTGTGCTGAATGATATATCAGCATCTGTGCGTGCCCTGTATGAGGATTTTTCCAGAAACAGTGCATATCCGGATGATATGTTTGTATCTTCTGCTATGGCAAAGGAGTTTGTGGGAGATAATACCATGCTGATCGTGGTGGATACCAATCGGCCGAAGATGACAGAATGCGAAGACCTGCTTCGTATGGTGAAGACCATTGTAGTTCTTGACCATCATCGACAGAGCAGTGATAACATTGACAATGCAATTTTATCGTATATTGAACCATACGCATCTTCTACCTGTGAGATGGTAGCGGAGATTCTTCAGTATATCGGTGACAGTGTGAAGGTTCCGTCGATAGAGGCCAGCAGCCTTTATGCAGGCATTATGCTGGATACAAACAACTTCATGAACCGGACCGGAGTGCGTACTTTTGAGGCGGCAGCATTTTTAAGAAGAAGCGGTGCGGATATTCCTTATGTGCGCAAGATATTCCGTGATGACATGGAATCATATCGCGCAAAGGCCGCAATTATCAGTAAGGCGGAGGTGTACCGGAAGCGTTTTGCCATTGCAAAGGGAGAGAACCTGCAGATTGAAAGTCCGACGATCATCGGAGCACAGGCGGCAAATGAACTTTTGGATATAGATGGAATTATGGCGTCATTTGTTCTGACTATATATAATGGCAAAATCTATGTCAGTGCAAGATCCATTGATGAAGTAAATGTTCAGATTATTATGGAACGTCTGGGCGGAGGCGGTCATATGAATGCTTCCGGAACCCAGTTTGCCCACACGGATTTGAACAGGGCAATCAGGGATCTGAAAGATGTACTGGACAAAATGATTGAAGGAGGAGAAATTTAAAATGAAAGTAATATTATTAGAGGATGTAAAATCACTTGGAAAAAAAGGAGAAATCGTAGAAGTTAATGACGGATATGCGAGAAATTTTCTTCTGAAAACAAAGAAAGGCGTGGAAGCAAACAGTAAAAATCTGAATGATCTGAAACTTCAGAAGGCAAATGCGGATAAGGTTGCCCAGGAGAATCTGGAGGCGGCTCAGGAACTCGGAAAGAAAATCGAAGCGGGTAAGGTAGAAGTGAGCATTAAGACCGGAGAAGGCGGTAAGGTGTTCGGCTCTGTATCTTCCAAGGAAATTGCTGCAGCTGTGGAAGAACAGATGGGACTTAAGCTGGATAAGAAGAAAATTCAGCTGAAAGAGCAGATTAAATCTCTTGGCACCCACAATGTTCCGGTAAAGCTTCATGCAAAGGTTACGGCGGAGCTGAAAGTGGTTGTAAAGGAAGAAGCATAGGAGGAAGCTTAAGATGGAGGAAGCACTCATTAAGAGGGTACTGCCTCACAGCATAGAAGCTGAACAGTCTGTAGTCGGTGCCATGCTGATGGATAAGGATGCGATTATGACAGCGTCTGAGATCATCAGCGGAAAGGATTTTTATCAGACATCTTACGGAGTTATATTTGAATCCATGGTGGAGCTTTTTAATGAAGGGAAACCGGTAGATCTGATCACTCTGCAGGAACGACTGAGGGAAAAGGATGTGCCGGAGGAGATTGCAAGTCTGGAGTTTGCACGTGATCTTCTGGCGGCGGTTCCAACTTCCGCAAATGTAAAGTATTATGCGGAAATTGTTTTTGAAAAATCCATGCTGCGCAGATTGATTAAGATGAATGAGGAAATTGCCAATACCTGTTATGTGGGAAATGAATCTCTGGAATCCATTCTGGAGAGCACGGAAAAAAAGGTGTTTGAGATTACCCAGAGCAGGAGCAGCGGAGACTACGTACCGATTAAGGAAGTAGTCCTGAATGCATTGGAGAAGATAGAAAAAGCGTCCAAAAGCAAGGGGACTGTGACAGGTATTCCCACGGGATTTCTGGATCTGGATTATAAATTGTCGGGTCTGCAGCCTTCAGACCTGATTCTGGTGGCAGCGCGACCTTCTATGGGTAAAACGGCGTTTGTACTGAATATTGCTCAGCATGTGGCATTTAAGAGTCATCGGACGGTAGCCATCTTCAGTCTGGAGATGTCCAAGGAACAGCTGGTAAATCGATTGTTTTCCCTGGAATCACAGGTGGATTCGCAGGCTCTGCGTACCGGTAACCTGAAGGATGCCGACTGGGAGAAGCTGATCGAGAGTGCGGGAATCATAGGAAAATCCAATTTGATTATCGATGATACCCCCGGTATCTCCGTGTCGGAGCTCCGGTCGAAATGCAGAAAATTCAAGCTGGAGCATAATCTGGATCTGATCATTATCGACTACCTGCAGCTGATGAGTGG
Organism: Sporofaciens sp. SGI.106; assembly: GCF_050314255.1. NCBI lineage: Bacteria > Bacillati > Bacillota > Clostridia > Lachnospirales > Lachnospiraceae > Sporofaciens > Sporofaciens sp. SGI.106. The sequence continues at coordinate 168,158 of NZ_JBNPMZ010000002.1, read as the reverse complement.
AAGTGTAGGAAAGCGTTCGGATTCCAGACAGCAGGAGATTTCAGAGATTTCCCGTTCTCTGAAGGGAATTGCCAGAGAGCTGAATGTGCCGGTAATTGCCCTTTCCCAGCTCAGCCGTGCGGTAGAGCAGCGTCCGGAACACAGACCGATGCTTTCTGACCTGCGTGAGTCCGGTGCCATTGAGCAGGATGCGGACGTGGTAATGTTTATTTACAGAGATGATTATTATAATAAAGATACGGAGACGCCGAACCAGGCGGAGATTATTATCGCCAAGCAAAGAAACGGCCCCATAGGGACCGTTCATCTGGCATGGCTTCCGGATTATACAAAGTTTGCCAACCTGAAATGGAACTGATCTATCAGGTCGGGAGCAGCAGACGTTTGAGACGTGTAGCTGGACTTGTCTTAGCAGACTCTTTCCGAAAGGATTGCTGTTGTCTGATAAGCTGGTCCAGCTTTTTAAATTGCTCTTCCTGCTGGCGTTCCTTGGCATCCAGGAGAAAAGACATTTCCTTACTCAACATGGAAACCAGCAACTCATTGTTATTTTCCAGCATCCGTTTGATGCGAAGCTGTTCTCTGGTACGTTTCATGTCCGGAATCAGTGCTTTGAGTTCGTCGAAGGGAACTCCCTGCTCGTACAGTTCTTTGATGCAGTTATAGAGTTTGGTATCTTCTTTTGTGGCGCTGCTTAGAGTATTTAAAGCGTTTCCCATATTCTATACCCCCTTGTCCTCGTAATAGTAGCATAATCTGCGTAAGGAACTTGTAAAAAAAGGTCGGGAGTATAAAAATACGTATGACAGGATTCGGTACAGAAAAACGGAAAATACACAAAAAAGACAGCCTCTGCAAGAGATACTGCCTTTTTGCTGCCATACATACACAAAAAAGGTCCGGCGGACCTTTTTTTAGTTAAGATGGATTCTCATCCTGATTTTAAAAATCAATGGAAAAGCGGATCCTTATTAGCCCTGGGAGATAGCTCCTGTAGGACACTGAGCTGCACAAGCGCCACAATCTACACAAGCGTCAGCATCGATCTCATAATGATCTGCACCCTGAGAGATAGCTCCAACTGGACATTCAGCTTCGCAAGCTCCACAGCTTACACATGAATCGCTAATTACGTGTGCCATAGTATGTACCCTCCTTTTAATAATCATAGACATAGTTTTGTCTACTCCTATCATAATACAAACAGGGGGAAGATACAAGTGAAATCATGCTTAAAATTTAGAACAACATTTTCAACATTTCCAAAGCTTCATTTCTAAATCTTAAGAAAAATTTCAACATTTTTTCACAGATATGGTGTATAGTAACAATGTTAAAAGCGAGTCTTGAACCTGGAAGGGAGAAATATTCTTATGAAAATAAAATGGAAAGCTGCTGCGCTGGTGATGAGCGTTGCACTTGGCGTATGTGCATGTGCACACAATACTGCGCCTGAGGCAGGGCAGACTACTGATAAAAAGAGTAAAAATGAAAAATCATATCAGGGAAATCTTGACGAATTGAATCCTTCTGCCTATGGTAATGTGGAAGGACTTAATCTGGAACCCGGAACTTATATTTCCATTATCGGAAAGGATGCCGGAGGTGAATACTGGAAAGCAGTGGAAAAAGGAGCACAGCAGGCGGTCAAGGATATTAATACAATGCTGGGCTATGAAGGCGATGAAAAAGTAAAGATGGTTTACAGTGGTCCTGCAAAATCTAACGATGTGGATGAGCAGGTGAATATTCTGGACGAAGAGCTGGCCAGATATCCGGATGCAGTGGGAATTTCTATCATTGATTCTCAATCCTGTGATGTGCAGTTCGATCTGGCTACGGAAAATAATATTCCGATTGTAGCGTTTGATTCAGCCAGTGGTTACCAGGGGATTATGGCAAAGGTCAGCACGAATAATGCGGCGGCGGCAGCAACGGCAGCGTCCAGGCTTGCGGAAGCTATGGATGAGAGCGGAGAAGTGATGATTTTTATGCATGATTCCAGATCTGAAACTTCCCAGGAGAGAGAAAAAGGATTTGTGCAGGAGATGCAGGCTAATCATCCGGGAATTACGATAGGAAATACTTATTATATGGATGGTATGGAAGAGCTGAAGAAGACCATCGCAGGAGAGATTGATGCCGGGGCATATGTAAAAGAGACCGGTGAGGTTATCGAGACAGCTGCTATGGAAGAAGCGGGTGAAAGTGCAGAGAGTGACGCAACAGCGACGGACGATGCAGCAGCAGATGAGAATGCAGAGAAAACAGATCCGGAAAGTATAACCGATGAAGAGGTTTATCAATACATCTTTGCCAAGAACCCGAATATCCGTGGTATATATGCAACTAACGGAGATGCAGTGCTGACGATGCTCAAGGCCTGTGAGAATCAGGAGAAAGAAGATGTCCAGATTGTGGGATTTGACGCTGACGAGGAAGAGATTGAGGCACTTATGGATGGAAAGCTTGTGGGTCTTGCAGTGCAGAATCCATATGGCATGGGCTATGCAACCGTAGTTGCGGCAGCACGCTCTATTCTCAATATGGGGAATGAGGCGATTGTGGATTCAGGGTTTACCTGGGTAAACCAAAAGAATATTGAAGATGAGGCAGTACAGAGGCTGTTGTATTAAGCGGGGAGTCAAAGGAATCTCGCGAAATGACTGTGCAGGTCGAATTAAATTAAAAAGCCCGTCTCAGCAAGCGCAGCGCTTGCTGAAGCGGGCTTTTCACAATGATTACGTGTTCAAATTTTATTTTTAATTATTTACATGTAGAAAATTCAAAGTTCTACGTGTCAGAACTAAAAATTCGAAAATTCCCACGTAAAAAATTCAAAATCCTACGTGTCAGAACTAAAAAATCAAAAATCCCCACGTAGAGAATGACGAAAACTACGTGTCGGATAGAAGAAAATGGGATTTTTCACGTAAGGAACTCCTAAATATACGTGTTGAATGTAAGAAAAGTAATTATCCCACGTAAAAGGGGTGTTAACTTATGCCTTGGGCAGTGAGAAGATAAATTCCGTCCCCACACCCTCGGTACTGATGACGTTAATATTTTCGTTATGTGCCTGAAGAGCTTCTTTTACAATGGCAAGACCGAGACCGGTCCCCTTCTTGTCCTTTCCGCGGGAAGAGTCTGTTTTATAGAAACGTTCCCAGATCTTATTCAGGGAGTCTCGCGGAATTCCGATGCCATAATCTTTTACAGATATATAGACCTTGTCACTGCGTTCTGTAGTTTCTACAGTGACGGAAGAATCCGGATCACTGAATTTGATGGCGTTATCAATCAGGTTGTAGAGTACCTGCTGGATTTTCCGCTGGTCGGCCAGCACATTCAGGTGCTTGGTCTGCAGAATCAGTTCGATAGAAATTTTCTTCTGTGTGCAGGTTCCTTCAAAGGATTCTGCAGTTTGCTTAATTACTTCATGAATATCAAATACCCGCTTGTCAAGCAAGAGATGCTTGGTGTCATACTCATTCAGGGTCAGAAGGTCGTGGGTAAGATCCGTCAGTCGCTCTGTTTCAAATAAAATGATTTTCAGGTATTTCTCCTGCATTTCCGGAGGAATTGTTCCGTCTGCCATCGCTTCCACATAGCCCTTGATGGAAGTGAGGGGAGAGCGGAAATCATGGGAGACATTTGCTACAAATTTCTTCTGATAATCTTCCATGTCCCGAAGTTTTGAGGACATGAAATTCAGAGAAGCGGACAGGTATCCAATTTCGTCCTGTGTGTTGACCGGTATTTCATAATCCAGATTGCCGGATGCGTACTGAGCCGCGGCTTCTGTAATCTTGCGAAGAGGTCGGTAAACGAAAAAATGGAACACGACCAGAATCATAAGTGACAGAAGGTATATAAGAAGTAAGGTCCCGTAGACCGGAAGCATCACAGTGTTCCGGGAGGATTCGATGCTTGCGATTGTTTTGTGAACAAGCAGATAGCCCTTGGGAGAAAATCCCTGAACTACAGGCGTAATAAGAGTGAGGACATCTTCTTCAAAATAGCCGTGATAGTTGCCCTCCTGATAAGTTTTGCTGCCATTCTCGGCAGGATTAAAGTCTTCGATTACCGCGGGCGGATAGGGATAATTTTCCGGTGAAGAGGACGCCAGCATGGTTCCCTCTTTATCGACAAACCAGACGGCAGCGTCCGTGTAGGAGCGCATACCGTCTAATTGTGTTTTGATTTCGGATGTAGTCAGGATGTTGGAAAAATAGCCGGGCAGATAATCGGTTGCCATAGAAGTGGCATTTTTGTATAACGTCGAGGTAATAGAATCCTTAAGTCCTCCGTAAATCAGCCCGGATGTCAGTGTGGCTGTGATAAATACACACAAAAATCCGAAAATCGCGTATGTTATCGTGAATTTCAGATATAGTGTACTTCTCAGATGAGAAGTTTTTTTCTGGTTTTTCTGGTTCTTTTTTTTAAACATTGTCTGTCAGTCTCCGAAATTATTTCGCTTCAAATTTATATCCGATTCCCCATACCGTTCCAAGGCTCCAGGAAGGATGATCTTTGATCTTTTCGCGGAGTCTCTTAATATGAACATCTACTGTACGGGTGTCTCCGATGTACTCATATCCCCAGATCTGATCCAGAAGCTGCTCTCTGGTAAATACCTGGTTGGGTGAAGAAGCTAGGAAATACAGAAGCTCCAGCTCTTTCGGAGGCATATCCACATTTTTGCCGTCTACCATAACGGAATAATTTGTCAGATTAATGACGATGCCGGGATATTCGACGCATTTACCTTTATCTTCCCGGGGTTCTTCCTGTTTGGAAGGCTGATATCTTCGCAGGACAGCTTTTACTCTTGCCACCATTTCTTTAGAATCGAAAGGCTTGATAATATAGTCGTCAGCACCCAGCTCCAGTCCCAGGACTTTATCAAATACTTCGCCTTTGGCAGAAAGCATGATGATCGGAGTCTGGGAACGGGCCCGTATTTCCCGGCAGACCTGATAGCCGTCGATTCCCGGCAGCATCAGATCCAGAAGCATCAGGTTGGGCCGATAGGTGTCAAATGCCACCAGAGCTTCTTCTCCATCGTGCACCATCATGGTGTCGAAGCATTCTTTTGTCAGATACAGAGAAATAAGCTCTGCAATATTTTCATCGTCGTCCACGATAAGAATTTTCTGTTTGTTTACCATGGTATCCTCCTGATTATTTATTTGAATTCAACAATTGTGACACCGGCATCGCCTTCTCCGAAAGCTGCCAGGTGGTAGTCCTTAATATGTTTTTGTCGTTTCAGGTAGTTGTGAATTCCTTTCCTTAGGGCTCCGGTTCCCTTGCCGTGTACGATGCGCACCGGGCTTAAATGTGCCAGATATGCGTCGTCCAGGTATTTGTCAAGCTCTGCAATAGCCTCATCTACTGTTTTGCCGAGGAGGTTGATCTCCGGACTTACGGAGAAGGCTTTGCCCATCTTCATTTTACCCTGAGAGGTACGGTGAAGATTCTTGGCAGAATAGGAAACCTTTTCCTCGATAATCTCAAGGTCAGAGATATTGACCTGAGAATTGAGGATACCCATCTGAACCGTCACATTTCCTCTGGAGTCCGGAAGAGAGGTGATGGTTCCGTTCAGGTTCATGCTGAGAACCCGGACAGATTCTCCCAGCTTAAAGTCGGAAGGCTTGTGCTGTTTGGATGGTTTCTTTGCTTCCAGTGTAACTCTGGAACCGGTAGATTCCAGTTTTTTGCGCAGACGTTCCCGCTCCCGCTCCATATCGGCGGCGGAAATATTTTCTTTGCCGAATTTGCGGAAATTCTTCATCGTCTCGTCAGCCATCTCTTTTGCTTCCAGAAGAATGGCGTGAGCTTTTTCATTTGCTTCTTTTATAATACGTTCTTTTTGCTCGTTTAGTTTTTCCTGCTTTTGTTTCGTCTCGGATTTCAGTCGTTCCAGTTCCCTCTTGTATGCATTGATTTCTTCCTGTTCTTTTGCAATGGTACGGCGGCTGGTCTCCAGATCCGTCAGCAGATCTTCGAAGGATTCATCCTGCTCGGACAGGTGTGTTTTCGCTTCTTCGATAATGTAATCCGGCAGGCCCAGCTTGCTGGAAATGGCAAATGCGTTACTCTTGCCCGGAATGCCGATCAGAAGATGATAGGTTGGGCGAAGGGTTTCAACGTCAAATTCGCAGCAGGCATTTTCCACACCCGGCGTGGAGAGGGCAAATACCTTCAGCTCGCTGTAATGAGTGGTGGCCATGGTGCGGATCCCTCTGGTGTGAAGATGATTTAAAATAGCAATGGCAAGAGCCGCGCCCTCTGTGGGATCGGTTCCGGCGCCAAGTTCATCGAACAGTACCAGAGAATCCTGATTTACCTTCTTTAAAAATGAAACAATATTGGTCATATGGGAAGAGAAGGTACTCAGACTCTGCTCAATACTCTGCTCGTCTCCAATATCAGCATACACATCTTCGAAAATACCAAGCTCCGACCGGTCCAGTGCCGGAATATGAAGCCCTGCCTGGCCCATCAGGGTAAATAGTCCCACAGTCTTTAAAGAAACGGTCTTACCACCTGTGTTGGGGCCGGTAATGATCAATAAATCGAACTCATCGCCAAGCGTTACGCTGATCGGAACGACTTTCTTCTTGTCAAGAAGAGGGTGGCGTCCCTCACGGATGCGGATGCGATGCTCCTGATTGAAAACAGGTTTGCTGGCATTCATGGAAAGTGCCAGAGAACCTTTGGCGAAAATAAAATCCAGTTCTGTCATTGTCCGGTAATTAGTGCGGATAGACTCTGTATATTCAGCGGTATCCGCGCTGAGGCGGGCAAGAATAACCTGGATCTCTTCTTGTTCTTTTCCATAGAGCTCTTTCAGATCATTGTTCAGCTTCACTACAGCCATAGGCTCGATAAATAAAGTGGAGCCTGTGGAAGACTGGTCGTGGATCATGCCGGGAACCTGACTGCGGTATTCTGCCTTGACAGGAATACAGTAACGGTCGCCTCTCATGGTAATAATAGCATCCTGCAGGTAACTGCGCAGAGAACCATTTACCAGACCGGTCAAAGTAGAGTGCACCCGGTCGTTAATCTGATCGATGGAGCGGCGAATATGCTTCAGCGTGCTGCTGGCATCATCACTGATCTCCTCCTCACTCAGGATACAGCGTCGGATCTCTGTGGAAATCAGAGTCAGAGGCTCCAGCTGTTCAAAATAAATATCCAGACAGTCATTCTGGTCATCTGCATTTTCATGGCGCCCATAGGATTTGACGCGGGCGGCGGTCTCCAGAAGCTTGCAGATGCGAAGAAGCTCTCCGGCACCCAGATTGCCGCCGATTTCCAGTCGTTTCAGGGAATCCTCGACAGGATAGCATCCACTGAAGGAAATACGTCCTTTCTTTACAATTCGGGTAAATGCGGCAGCGGTCTGCTCCTGTGCGGTCTCGATCTGAGCGAGATCTGTAGAGGGTTTTAAGTTACGGCACTTGCGTTCTCCTCCGGGAGAAGATGCGGCTTCCACAAGCAAATCAATTATTTTGTTGTATTCTAATTTTGTTAATGTTTTCTTATTCATATTATTCACCTGGCTTTATTCTACCTCATTTGAAGGATAAAGGAAAGGATAAATATTGAACATTATCCGACGATATTGTATACTAAAAGAAGGATTGTTAAAGGAGTCGGATGCGTTATGGAGTATCACGAAGACCGTCAGGGAAAAGACGAACAGCCGGTAGAGAGCGAGGAGCGGTATTCCTTTATGCAGGAGACGATTAAAGACGAGCATGGGGGAAGAAAGACCAGGAATCTGATTCTTAAATATGCAGGCCTGGGGCTGGTATTTGGATTTGCAGCCAGTCTGGGCTTTTGTGCGCTTAAACCATGGGCAGAGACAAAGTTTTCCGGCAATCCTGAGCAGGTTACGATTCCTGAGGAGGAAGAGGAGGAAGTGCCACAGGATGATACCGAAGAAGTACAGACTCCCGTATTCACCATAAACAGCTATCGGGAACTGAACCGGCAGATGGTGGATGTGGCGACGGATGCAGAGCGCTGTGTCGTGGAGATTGACGGAATCGGTGAAGGCGGCGAACAGCTGACAGAAGCTTATGACAGCGGCAACAGTGTGTCAGGTCTTATTGTGGCGGATAATGGGCAGGAGCTTCTGATATTTGCCAAAAGTTCTGTTGCAAAGGATGCGCAGGGATTCCGGGCTGTCTTTACAGATGGAAAATCATATGAAGCACAGCTGAAAGCCAGGGATGAGAATCTGGGATTTGGCATATTCGGAGTAAAGCGCAGTGATATACAGGATTCCACCTGGAATCAGGTTAAGGTGGCCGCGTTAGGAAGCTCTTCTTCTATGAGCAAAGGTGAAATGGTAATTGCGCTCGGAAATCCATTTGCATATCCGGATGGAATGGGATTTGGCATTGTGGCTTCATCCAGAAACACGGTGTTGAAGACAGATGGAGAATATAAAATCCTGTGTACCGATATTGGAGCCAGTCACAGAGGAACCGGTGTGCTGGTGAATGCCAACGGAGAAGTGGTAGGTATGATTGACCAGACCATCTCTGACAGTGACAGTATGAATCTGGTAACAGCCTACGGTATTTCTGATCTGAAACGGATGATCGAATTGTTATCTAACGGAAAAGATGTTCCATATCTTGGAATTACTGGCATCACCGTAACAGAGTCAATTGCCGAAGAGCAGGGAATCCCTCAGGGCATATATGTACAGGATGTACGGGCCGATTCACCGGCCATGGCAGCAGGTATTCAGCGCGGCGATATCATCACCAGCTTTGACAGGGAAGCAGTGACAGTCCTGTCCGGCTATCATTCGCAGCTGATGAAGAGCAAGGTGGGGGATGAAGTCAAAATCGGCGGACAGCGTCAGGGAAATGGCGGTTATGTGGATATAGAATTTACCGTAACAATAGGAAGTAAGAAATAAAATTGAAATAAAAGAATAGAAAGAGGCAGCAATATGAGATTTATCAACACGCTCCATTCGGGAGAAATTATTCGTAACATTTATTTATGTAAGGGCAAACGTTCTGCGGAGACCAGAAACGGAAAGCCTTACGATAACCTGATTCTTCAGGATAAGACCGGCACTTTGGATGGCAAGGTGTGGGATCCGAATTCCGGCGGAATTGCAGATTATGACGAAATGGATTTTATCGAAGTCTATGGAGAGGTTACAAGCTATAATAATACACTTCAGTTAAACATCAAACAGATACGAAAGGCATACGAGGACGAATATAATCCGGCAGATTATATGCCTACCAGTGAGAAAAGTACGGATGGAATGTACCAGGAACTTCTGGCCTATGGAAGACAGGTGAAAAATCCGTATCTTCGTCAGGTGATAGAATATTACTTTGAAAAAGATGAAGCATTTATCAAGACATTCAAAGGGCATTCGGCAGCAAAGAGCGTACATCACGGATTTGCCGGAGGACTTCTGGAGCACACATTAAGTGTAGTGAAGTTCTGCGAGTACATGGTAAATGCATATCCGATTTTAAATAAAGACCTGCTGTATACGGCAGCAATGTGCCACGATATGGGAAAAACAAAAGAACTGTCCGCATTTCCGCAAAATGACTATACCGATGACGGTCAGCTTCTGGGACATATTGTCATAGGTGTGGAAATGATCGGTGATGCAGTGCGGGAAATACCGGGATTCCCGGAGAAACTGGCCAGTGAATTAAAACACTGTATCGTTTCTCACCATGGAGAGTTTGAGTATGGCTCCCCGAAAAAACCGGCGATTCCGGAAGCATTTGCCCTGAGTTTTGCCGACTGTACAGATGCAAAGATGCAGACGTTGACGGAAATATTCAAAGAAAAAGATGGCAAGGACTGGCTGGGGTACAACCGGTTGTTTGAGACAAACCTGAGACGGTCATCAGTTGGGGACGTAGTAAAATGACTTTTACTACGTCCCCAACTGACAAATACCCTGTCTTTTTTTGACAGGAGTCCTGTACCCTTTTGAAAATTGGAGAGAATATATGCAGAAAAATGACGTTGTTACAATCAGAATTGAAGATATGGGAATTGATGGAGAAGGTATAGGCAAGGTTGATGGCTATACCTTATTTGTTAAAGATGCCATTATTGGCGACGTGGCGGAAGTCAAGGTGATGAAAGCGAAAAAAAATTACGGCTACGCAAGACTGATGAAAATTCTTGAGCCATCACCATACCGTGTGGAGCCGGTCTGCCCGGTTGCCCGTCAGTGCGGCGGCTGCCAGATTCAGGTCATGAGCTATGAGCAGCAGCTGGTATTTAAAAATAACAAGGTGCGCAATAATCTGATCCGTCTGGGCAGTGTACCGGAGGAATTGCTTGACCGGGTGATGGAGCCTGTATGCGGAATGGAAGAGCCATATCGCTATCGGAATAAAGCCCAGTTCCCTATTGGACGGGACAAAAATGGAAATCTGATAGCCGGTTTTTATGCAGGCAGGACCCATCAGATTATTCCGAATACAGACTGTGTGCTGGGAGTAGAAGAAAATGCCCGGATTCTGCAGATAATAATTGATTTCATGAATGAGTTCCATATCAGCGCTTATGATGAAATTCGGCATAAGGGACTGGTGAGACATGTCCTCATAAGATATGGATTTCGGACAAAAGAAATTATGGTGTGTCTTGTGATAAATGGAAATAAGCTCCCTCATGCAGACGTACTGGCAGAGCGTCTGGAGGAAATTCCGGGAATGACCAGCATTACCTTGAGTGTAAACAGGGAGAAGACCAACGTAATCATGGGACAGACCATTCAGCCTCTGTGGGGACAGACCTACATCACAGATTATATTGGAAATGTGAAATATCAGATATCGCCGTTGTCTTTCTATCAGGTAAATCCGGTACAGACGGAAAAATTATACGGAACAGCACTGGAATATGCGGGGCTTGGAGAAAATGGAAGAGAAGAGACCGTCTGGGATGTGTATTGCGGAATCGGAACGATATCCCTTTTCCTTGCCCAGAAGGCCAGGAAGGTATATGGTGTGGAAATCGTGCCTCAGGCAATTGAAGATGCCAGACATAACGCCGAGATTAATAATATAGATAATGCCGAGTTCTTTGTAGGCAAAGCAGAAGAGGTGCTGCCCCGGTATTATGCAGAATACGCGAAGAATCATCCAGGTGAACAGGCCAGGGCAGACGTAATCGTTGTGGATCCGCCGCGCAAAGGCTGCGAAGAAAGCGTGCTTAAGACCATGGTGGATATGGGGCCGGATCGGATCGTGTATGTGAGTTGTGATTCTGCGACCCTGGCGCGGGATGTGAAGTATCTGCGGGGGACCGGATATGAGGTGGAGAAGGTAAAGGCTGTGGACATGTTCCCGCATACAGGGCATGTGGAAACAGTTTGTTTATTATCACGGAAATAAGCGGTTTTTCAAGGCTTTTCGTAATATGTTCAGTCTATTTGCCACCGATTTGCCACCGTAATTCTGAAAATTGATACTGAACGAAAGAAAAGGGTTGAACCACTGAACAATCAGCGGATTTCAACCCTTTTTTTTAATTTATGACAATTTTCTGGTGGCTGCCTGTTCAAACAAGGCAACGGACTGTTCACCCATCTTTTCAGTATCATGCACATAAGTCTGCAATGTGGTTTCAATGTTGGTGTGTCCAAGTCTTGCCTGAACGTTCTTTACATGTGCCCCTGCTTCAATCAACATGGTTGCATGGGTATGTCTCAAAGAGTGATAATCAAAAGCAAGCTGCATTTCACTGTGAATCACCCGGCTGCAATACTTGAAAGAATCGGTTGATGTATACTGACCGTTTTCAGCAACGCAGATCAGCCGGACACGCTGCAACTGACTTTCCACACATTTCTGAACAGGTACAATTCTGAACATATCATTGCCTTTTTCATCAATTTCTTTTTTGAGAACGTGAATGGTATAAAATTCACCATACTTCATTTCATTCTTCATCTGTTCGGTTTTTTCCTGCTTCAATGCCTGATAGAGAGTATCACCGAAAGGAATTGTTCTGGCAGATGCTTCTGTTTTTGGTGTGGTGAAGTACCATGATGAACGCTGTTCTTTTTTTCCCTTCTTTTCAACAACCTTACGCACATCAGCACCAAAGTTACGCTTTACAACCTGCTTATTTACGGACAAGGTTCTTTTTTCAAAATCAATATCATCCCAAGTCAGGGCAAAGGCTTCTGAAATACGCAACCCGGTATAGAAACCAATCATCAAAGGAATGAAGTATCTGGTTCCAGTGAAGCGGTCAATGATCTGTTGCCATTCATCCAACGTCAATATAATGCGTTCCCGTGGCTTGCGTTCTACCTTCGGAAACTTCACTGACTTCATAGGGTTCTGGCTGATATAATGCAGCGGTTCAATAGCATAGTCCAGTGCAGATTGAAATACAGTCAGTATGCCAACAATATGACTTTTGGAATAACCGTTTAATTTCAGACTGTTTGCATATTCCTGTAATACCGCTGAATTGATTGCTTTCAGCTTATATGACCCAAATTTTGGTTTAAGGTGACCTTCAATAATGCGTAAATAACCAACTTGGGTATTATATTTCAGGTTCAGTTTGCATGACAGTTCATACCACTGATCAAGATAGTCAGAAACTGTTATTTCAGACGGTTCAAACACCTGACCTGCATTATTGTATTCGTTCATAGCTGCTGCAAGTGCAGCTTCTGCTTCTTTCTTTGTACGGAAACCGCCCTTTTCTTTCTTCTTACGTTTTCCGTCAACTTTGCCAAGGTCAAAATAATATGACCATGTAGCACCTCTTTTTCTTACCCCACCTTGCATAAAATTCATTCCTTTCTTAATTGTATTTAAAGGAATGAAATGATATAATTGAGTTTGCATAGTCCAAATCATTTCATTCCTTTGGTTTGGTTATCATCTGACCCTGAACTGCTGCAACAGTTTGGGGTCAACTTTTATACAGTTGTTACACATGGTTACGGTACAGGTTACGGTTTAAAATTTGTTTATAATGCTGTTGTTACGGTTGTCTACAGTTCATGTGATGTTCTTATATATTTCATTGATGATAAAAAAATAATAAGCTGTAAAAAAGTAAAAATATAAGAATATAGAATTTAAGTGTAACCGTAACCAACTGTAACTCTACAGTTGAATGTCACCTGTAGATTTTGATTCAATGTGTACAAGTTCTTTCAGTTTTTTGGATAGCTTAAGACCTTTGTACATTCTTGTATCTTCAAACTGAATATACTTATCTTCACCGTCCGAACTGGTGTAGCTTATAATGAAATATAGGTGTGTTTTCTTTTCTGTTTTCATTCCTGTACCGGACACAGCACCTATTACTGCACCTGTACCACCAAAGATCATACCACCAACCAAAGCCCTGCCAATCACAGACTTTGGTTTTTGAATCAGTTCGGTTTTCCCACCATAGAACACATCAGTAATTTGATTATAATTCAGTAGAAGTTTATTCTGTTTTGACAGAGGTATAATTTCTAAGTGATCATCATATAATGTAACTTCATACATATACCCCTTTGAATATCCGGCAATATCTTCCTGTAATTGGAAGTAATCGCTGATAACAGAGCCTTTCTTACTTTTGAAAAATCCCATGATCAACCATCCTTTCTAAAGTCTACAACAATAATATTTCCTATGCGTTCTTTAACCCTTCTTGAATAGAATATTTTTCCTGATCAAGCAAAGTTTCCATTCTTTCAATGATTCTTAGTTGGTCAACATTATCCAGTTTCAAAAATAAAGAAAGCATATCAGAAGCATTCTTTCCATATGACTGTTCAATAAGTTCATCTATGTTCAACTTCTTTTCAGTTTCTTTTGGTTCATCCCATTTCATGAGATCACATGGAGAAACACCAAAGACAGATGATAGTGCTTTGATTGTAGAACGTTTGATATTTTCAACGGTTCCCTGTTCCCACTTGTTTACTGCTGCACGATTGACACCAACTTTTTTACCAAGTTCTTCCTGTGACCATCCGTGTTCAAGTCGAAGCTGTTTAATGTATTCACCCATTGTCATTCATATCCACCCCTTTCTTATTTATAATGTATCTTAATTTTAACATATTTTTGATTAAATATCAATTATTTTTGATTTTGTATCTAAAAAAGTTTCAAAAACCTATTGACAACTGAACAAATGTGAATTATACTTTGCTTGTATCTTAAAAAGATACATCGAAACAAGGAAAGCAGGAATAAACAGGGTAAACCGAGAGGGCTACACGTAAGTAACATGGCAGTTATGCTGACGGATATATCAGACGGAACGTGTGAAGAATTAGGCAACCCTGTAAAGCAGTTGAAGAAAGCATGAACAGCAGGACAAGAAAGCACAGTTTGGGAAGTAGTTCACGAAAACCATAGGTTGAGCCAATCAGCACTTTACTCCTACATAAGAAGCTGTTAAGCGGAAGAATCAACGAGCGAGAGGACACAGTACCTTGTTTCAAACAGCATTTTTTTTCAAAGTCAGGTCAGTCCCATCCACTGACCTGACCACTCCAAAGAACCTGTTGCAGCAGGTAACCAAACCAAAGGAATGAAAGGAAGTAAGGACTATGACGTTAAATGACATTTTAATGACTATTGATCAAAACACTATGATCAGGCTAATAATTTGTATGTACGGTATGAAATTTAGTACAGAACATTATGCAGAATACTATCTTGATCATGAAGAAACCGATGAACTCACTCAACGCAAGGTTATGGATATAAGGGTTGTTGATAATTTATTAGAGGTGATGTTGAAATGACAGTAAAATTCACAAAAGGTTATGTTGATGCTGTTGTAAGGATGATGGTTGAAAAAAGTAAAGCTAGGGTGTTTTTGCATAGGCAACTTTACGAAGTCCAAAATCAGATAACGAGAGAACATTATTACGAGATGTACGAGTATATCAACAAAGTGACAGATTAGCCGAAACGGTCAGAAATGACCGTCATGCCGTGGGGTGACTGCCCGGTGTCTGATGATGGCAGGTTATCAGAAAAGTCAAATAATGATAACAGTTCTTTTTTAAGTGCTGTCTGTTATGTGATGGTTGACAGGTTTCGTTCACTTTTAAGGTGAGAGTGTTCAGCGGTTCATGGAAAGCAACGCTTTAAAAATTCCATAGTTGGAAAGCAAGTTTGCAGATTTTAGTGTGAAATCTGATAAGGGTTTACTGGTATTGTTCCCGAATTTAAAAAACCATCCCATAACAGGCAGCATTTACAAAAGGGCTGTTGTCCAGAAAGGAAGGTAAAAAGCTGATGAAAAAAGTGATTGCAGGGTGTATTGATCTGACGCTTGAATTTGATACCGTTGATGAATGTAATCGGTATGCAGAAAGCATTACTGCAAAGAAACAGGTGTTTAATGTGCTGAAATATGAAGAATTGCCCGGTGGAAGAATCAGAGTAAGGATTCAGAGACAGTATAACAACAGTCCGTTCCCGGCAGCTATGGAAGGTGGTGGAAAGAATGAATAAAAAATTGCTTAGAAGTGAAATGGTTTTACATGATGATACGAATGCAACGCTTGCAGAAGCACTTGGTATTTCACAGCAGTCTTTATCTGCAAAAATGAACGAAACAAACGGTGCAGAGTTCAATCAGGGTGAAATCAGTAAAATCAGATCAAGGTATAATTTATCTGATACGAAAGTGATTGCAATTTTTTTTGCATAAAATGTATCTTTTTAAGATACAAAACTTTTAAGAAAGGAATGGTGATTTATGAATTTCAGTGAAAAGCTGAAAACAGCTATGCAGGAATTGCACCTGAATCAACGTCAGGTGTGCGGTATGACTGGAAAAAGCAAAGGTTCTGTCAGTCAGTACCTGTCAGGTAAGCAGATACCGTCAGAAGATGTTCAGCGTGATATTGCAGTATCACTTGGACTTGATCAGGACTATTTCACAAAAGACAATAGTCAGACGGTTGTGCTTCCGACAAAAGAAGTAAGAAACGGTGTAATACCAAGATTGGATGTGGAAAAGGCTGCCAAGTTATTGCAGATGAATCACAACACAGTCAGGAAAGGGTTACAGCAGGGGGTTTTCCCTTGGGGTTATGCAATCAAGACTTCTGAAAACCGTTGGTGTTATTTCATCAACGCAAAACGATTTGCAGAGATTGAAGGTGTTGCAATATGAATAGATCAGACGAATTAGAACATTGGGCGAAAGCACAAAAGCGTGTAACTAATAAACACATTCGTGATCGTTTTGATGTAGATGAAGAACAGGCTGATGAATATTACCAGTATTTGAAGCAGATCGGTATTGTCGGTCGTCTGGGGATGGTAATAAAAGAAAGTGAGGGTTATTAAAAATGAGTGAAGTAAAAGGATATAAAGTGTTCAACCATGACTGGACTTGTAGAGGTTTTCAGTATGAAGTTGGTAAGACGTTTGAAGAAGATGTTAAGCCAGAAACATGTAATAGAGGTTTTCACTTTTGTGAAAAAGCATCGGACTGTTTTAGTTATTATCCGTTCAATCCTGAAAATAAAGTTGCGGAAGTTATTGCACTTGGTGACGTGGATTCTGATGGTACAAAATCATGCACCAATAAAATACATATTGTGCGTGAAATTCCATGGGATGAAGTGTTGCGTATTGTGAATACAGGAAAAGATTGCACGGGTCTCTGCAACACCGGGGACTGCAACACCGGGAACCGCAACACCGGGGACTGGAACACCGGGGACTGGAACACCGGGAACCGCAACACCGGGGACTGCAACACCGGGAACCGCAACACCGGGGACTGGAACACCGGGGACTGGAACACCGGGAACCGCAACACCGGGGACTGGAACAAATCATCTTTTAATACTGGCTGTTTCAATACTGTTGAACAGAAAATCATGCTGTTCAATGAACCTTCTGATTGGACTTATAACGACTGGATGCGTTCAGATGCAAGGTATTTGTTGAATCGTATTCCAAAGGATGTTGTTGAATGGGTTTATTCATATGATATGACGGATGAAGAAAAGGCGGCAAATCCAACCTACAAGACAACAGGTGGTTATTTGAAGATTCTTGATGAATCTGAACGTGGTCAGCTGTGGTGGAATGGATTATCAGAACATCATAAGAACATTATTAAGGATATACCAAACTTTGATGCTGAAATCTTTGAACAGTGTACTGGTATCAAGGTGGAAAAATAAGAAAGAGGGGATGAAATTATGAATAGAGTTATAAGCATTATCAAGGAAAAATGCATTGATAAAAAAATTCAATACAGTCTAAATATAGCAGTTCGTTTTTGTGGTGAAGAGTTACCTCAGGAAGTGGTTGATGAATCAACAAAAAGTCTTTTGAAATTTGAAATGCTTAGAAATCCTGATCTTAATGATGCGTTTGCTAAATATGCCTATGATTTGGCAATGGACAACCTTGTGAAAGAACTTGGGATTAAATATGAACCTGATTCTGAATGTGATAGATTTGAAAAACATCTTGCCGCAGTGCTTGCAAAAATCATATGCAGGTAGTTCATTTTATGCCACACCAACAGAAGGTTCTTGACCAAACAGAAGATTGTAACCGGGTGGCAGTTAAAGGCTTTGAGGGGTTGTATGAAGTAGATACAAACGGTAACGTGTATTCCTTGATTCAGAATAATTCACGAAGGAAAGGAATTTTAAAAAGCTATTCAATGAATGGTTATCGAAAGGTAAATTTATACGATTTATCGGGAAAATGTAAAAAGAAATACATTCATAGATTAGTTGCAGAAGCATTTATACCTAATCCTGAAAATAAACCTATAGTCAATCATATTGATGCAGACCGTTCCAACAATCATGCGTCTAATCTTGAATGGTGTACTCAGTCTGAAAACATACGACATTGCGTGAAGATGGGGAGATATGTGTCAAATCTTCCAAATGTCAGAAAGAAGGTGATTGATCATGGATAATATTCACTTTATGGAACATCAGGTAAAAGCACTTGATGAAACCGAAAAATATAATAAATGTGCATATTATCTTGACCTACATGGGGTTAGGTAAAACTTTTGTTGGTGCTGAAAAGGTGTATTTGCTGAACAATGACGTGAATTTGGTGATCTGTCAAAAATCTAAAATTGATGATTGGGTGGAACACTTCAATACATATTATCCTGACTATGCCGTATTTGATCTGACAAAGAAAACACAGGCGGTCAGGTTCAGAGAACTGATTGACACCAAAGATATTTATAACAGTGATTTGCAGATTGTCGGTGTAATTAACTATGATTTGGTATTCAGAAGGTCATATATCAGTCATATAACCAACTTTACACTGTTGCTTGATGAAAGTTCCCTTATCAGCAACGAAACTGCTAAAAGGTCAAAATTTATACTGAAACTGAAACCAGAAAGTGTTGTCCTGTTGTCAGGAACACCAACGGCAGGAAAGTATGAACGATTGTGGTCGCAGCTTCACCTTTTGGGTTGGGATATTTCAAAAAAAGCGTTTTGGAAGTCATATGTTGAAACTGAATGGGTTGAAAACGGTGACGGTTATAAAACAGAAGTGATCACTGGTTATAAGAACGTGAATCATCTGAAAAAACGGTTATCACAATTTGGAGCGGTATTCATGAAAACAGAAGAAGTGATTGAACTGCCTGGACAGATTGAACAAAAGATTTTTCTGAATCCTACAAAAGAATACCGTTACTTTATCAAGAACAGTTACTTGCTGCTTGATACATTGAATCTTTGTCAGTTCATAGATGATTCTGATTATTACGGTGAAGATGTGACACCAAGGGTTGAACTGGTTGGTGATAATTCACTGACCAAAATGCTTTATGCGAGACAACTTTGTGGTCAATATCACAAGGAAAAACTGGAAGCATTTAAAGACCTTCTTGAATCAACAGAGGATAGATTGATTGTTTTCTATAACTTCAATGAAGAACTGACAAGACTTAGAAAGGTATGTGAAAGCCTTGGCAGAGAAGTCAGTTTTGTAAATGGTTCAGGACGTTCAATGTACGCATATGAGGAAATACCAAACAGTGTGACGTTTATACAGTACCAAGCCGGGGCAATGGGTGGTAATTACCAGAAAGCAAACAAAATCATATACTTCACCCTTCCACTCGGTAAAGGTTCGTGTGATCTTTGGGAACAGTCCAAAAAGAGAATACACCGCATTGGTCAAACCAAAACCTGCTTTTATTATTACCTGATTGTAAAGGGTAGTTTTGAAGAAAAAAATTTTGCAGCATTAAAGGAAGGAAAGGAACTAACAGATGAATTGTTCAAAGATTGTACGTAGATGGCTGAAAAATTTCATAATCAAGGCATTGGTGATGATTAATCTTTTCAGTTTGCTACATTGGATATGCGTTTTGGATTACATCATCTCGTGGCAACCTGTAGTGATTATGTCAGTTAATTGCTCATTCTTGTGGGTGGTAGCTTATGCAAATGGTTATGTGTATGACAGTAAACAATATTATGAAAGATTGGAGAAAGAAGGTGAATAATCATGGCAGCAGAAAAAAACTTTGAAAACAGGGTGAAAAAATTCCTGAAGGAAAAGGAGTGTTGGATTCTGAAATATTGGGGTGGAGCAGCGTTCACAAAATCAGGTGTACCTGATTTACTGGTGTGTTGCAAAGGTCATTTCATTGGAATAGAACTGAAAGCACCAAAAGGTAAACCGTCTGATTTACAGATTTACAATCTTAGAGAAATTGACAGATCTGGTGGTTATGCGGTGTTGCTTTACCCAGACGAATGGGAGTTATTCCAAAACTTCATTCTTTGCATTGTAGAGAATGACCCAGTAAACACTGGATATAATTATGACACATTAAAATCAAGGTGGAAATACTTTGAAAATAAAATTTTAAAAGGAGAATAAAAACATGAAGATGACTAAAGAAGAACAGATTAACTATTTCCGTGAAAGTATGATGTCAACAAAGCGTGAGGGCATGGAAGATCTACTTGATTTTGCAGAAGAACTTGGCTTTTTTGAAGCCCCTGCATCTGGTGGAAATCACCTTTGTAAAGATGGTGGACTTTTAGAGCATACCGTAAATGTAATGCAGTTAGCTGAAAAGATTGGTGTAGCAATGCTTGGTGGTGCAGCATACAACAAAATTCATAACAGCGTGGTCATTGCTGCCGGACTGCATGACCTTGGTAAATGTGGTCGGTTTGGAAGTCCATACTATGTTGAAAATATGATTCAGGACGGCAGACCTACAAAGAAGGAACCTGAACAGAAATATAAGCGTTCTGAATCCAAACCGTTCAAGATCAGTTCTGAACTTTGCCACATTGACCACCCGTTGAGATCAGTGGAACTGGCTGCACGGTACATTGATCTGACGGAAGAAGAGGAACACGCTATTTTCTATCATGATGGTGCTTATGGCAGTCTTGCCTATGATCTGAAAGGGCATGAGGAACCGTTGCAGGTTATCATTCATTTTGCTGACTTTTGGGCTGCACAGTTCTTAGAAGTTGGGAAACTGGATGTGTTCAAAGATAAAACAGATGAAAGCGAGGATGAATAAAATGAGCAGTGCAAAAAATCACAGAATCAGAAGTCACCGCAGTTACAGAAACAAGGTTTCAACGGCTGAACATTTTCAGAAAAAGCAGTTAGTAAAAAAATCACAGCAGAAAGTGCTGAAAGAACAAAGTAATTTATTCACAAAAATGATGGGATTATTTAAGAAAGGGGATAAGTAAATTATGGCACAGAAAGTATTAATTATGGGTGAATCCGGCACAGGAAAAAGTACAAGTATGCGTAACTGTGATGCAGCCATTACAGCAGTAGTGAACCCGGTTGGTAAACCGTTACCGTTCAAAAATCATTTTGATATGCTGAACAATGAAACGGATGCCCGGAAGATTATCAAATACATGAAAGATCAGGCAGCAGCCGGAAAGAAAATCATTGTGGTTGATGATTTTCAGTATATCCTTGCTGTACCATATATGAATCGAATTAAAGAAACGGGATGGGATAAATACAATGATTTTGGGGCTAATTACTTTGAAATCATTGATGTGTGCAAAGACCTTCCTGATGATGTTGTGGTTGTTTATATGACCCATTTAGAAACATTGGACAACGGTTTGACCACTGTTAAGCTGATCGGTAAATTGTTGCGTGAAAAGATCACCATTGAAGGACTGTTTACCGTTGTTCTTAGAACTGGTGTAAATGAAGCCAAGTATTATTTCTACACACAGAACAGCGGTAAGGACACTGTGAAATCACCGCTTGGAATGTTCCCGGCATATGCAATTGAAAATGATCTGAATTATGTGGTGGACAAGATCAGAAATTATTATGAAATTGGTGAATATAAATCTGATGCTGAGATGACTCAGGCTGATCAGGCGGCTGCTACAGAGCTTGAAAAACCGGATGCCAACGGCAGACGGTCAAGATCAAGAAAAACAGCCAAGGAAGAACCTGAAAAAGCATCTGGAACCAGAAAGACCCGTTCAGAAGTTCAGGCAGAAAATGAACAAAAGCAAAATGAATATATGGAACAGGTTAATGAAGCTATTGATAAGGCAACCGGTGGTGCAGAAGAAGTGCCGTTTGAAGAAGCTGCTGCAATAGCAGATACTGTTCCAAAGCCGGATTTGCAAAAACCGCCGAGAAGAACACGCAAAGAAAGACAGACTGAACAGTCTGTTGAACCAACTGTCTGTGATGAGGACACATATTTCTATATCCCTGATGATGATAATTATGTACTGAAACATAAAGGTGATGAATCACCAAAGGGTGGAAAAGTTATCACAGAAGATGAATTTAATGCAGGTATCAAGCGGATTTCACAGGAAAACAGTCCAGCAGAGGGTGTGATGGATCCACATGAAACACCTGCAAGGGGTCAGAGACGCAGGAGAACAAGATAATGGAAATATTGATTTTCCTGATTGCAGTTGCATTTGGTTTCGGTGCAATTGGAGATAAGGAACAGGAAAACAGAGACAACTATACGATGATTTGCATAGCTTGTATTTTGGCTATTGCAGTAATAAGAATTTTCTAAAGAAAGGTTAAAATGGTGAAAAATTATGGCTATTGATTTCAGTGCTTTTGATCAGAAGGTGGATTTACAGGCATTACAGAAAGAGGTTGCAGAATCTGATGCATCAGCGTTTGAAGATGTGCAGGATGGAACTTATATCGTTGGTTTTGAAAAAATGGAAATCAAACTGACAAATGCAAAGGACAAGCTAATGTTTGCGGTTCAGTGCAAGATTAAAGAGGGTGAATATAAAGGAAGAATGTTGTTCTTTAACCGTGTGATCAGTGGTAACACTTCACCAAAGTGGACAGATGGTATGGCAATCAAATCTGTTTGCACATGGCTTGACAAACTGGAAACAGAAACAATCCCTGAATTTGTAAATTATGCAGACTTTGCTGATTGTGT
Source organism: Sporofaciens sp. SGI.106 (assembly GCF_050314255.1). Taxonomy (NCBI): domain Bacteria; kingdom Bacillati; phylum Bacillota; class Clostridia; order Lachnospirales; family Lachnospiraceae; genus Sporofaciens; species Sporofaciens sp. SGI.106. The sequence goes on along the minus strand of NZ_JBNPMZ010000002.1, from coordinate 145,682 downwards.
TCTTGATATTTTTCAGGAAGTTCAGGGGAAAGTGGAAGCAGAAGTTGAATGGGCTGCAAAGAAATTCAATCCTATGACAATCAAAGAGGTATTCGATTGCTAAATTGCTTACATAATGATACAGCGGTGTGATCGGTTTATCCGTCACACCGCCTTTTTTGAAAAGTGGGGTGATTGAAATAATATTTTATGATTTTGAGGTTTTCAAAGAAGATTGGCTTGCCGTTTTCATTGATGTGACCTGTAGAAAAGAATATGTCATAGTAAATGACCCTGACAAATTAAAAGCCTTATATGAAGCAAATATAAAAGATATATGGGTTGGTTTTAATAACAGACATTATGACCAGTATATCATGAAGGGCATTTTATTAGGCATGAACCCCAAAAGAATAAATGATTGGATTATTTTGGAAGAAAGGGAAGGTTGGCAGTTTTCAAGAGCATTTAACAGGGTTCCGATGATCAACTATGATGTTATGCCAAACCCCCCTATTGGTTTGAAAACAATGGAAGGTTTTCTTGGTAGCAACATCAAGGAAACGGGCGTTCCTTTTGATATAAATAGAAAACTGACCAAGGCAGAAATTGAAGAAACCATTAAATACTGCCGTCACGATGTTGAACAGACAATCAAGATTTTCCTTGAAAAAATAGACGAGTTCAATGCAATGCACGGAATTGTTCAGGCATTCCCCAAAATGGTCAGCTTATCCAATATAGGTGACAGTGAAGCAAGAATAACTGCAAAAGTCCTTGGATGTGTAAAACAGGACTTCAATGATGAATTTGATTATTTCTTTTTACCTTGCTTGCGGCTGAACAAATACAAATATGTTCAGGATTGGTTTGAACAGAAAAGGCAAGAAGCCTTGGAGATGGACCTGGTACACATGGATAAATACGATAAAAAACTATGGTACAAGTCCCAGAACCTTGAAACCATTGTTGCAGGTATACCTCATTCTTTTGGTTTCGGTGGTCTGCACGGTGCAGAATCAAAACCAATACATAAGACCGGTCAGATTCTTCATGTAGACGTAAATAACTATTACCCGTCAATGCTGATTGCATGGGGATTGGTCACAAGGACTGCCACCAATGACAACTATACCTTGATGTATAAAACAAGAAAATCAATGAAAGCAAAACAAATTGCCGCTGCAAAATCCGGTAATAAGGAAGAAGCAAAGAATTGGAAGAAAGCACAGTTACCGTACAAGAAAATGCTGAATGCTTTGTCAGGTGGTATGAAAGATGAAACAAATCCTGCATATGACCCAAGGAATAATAACTGTATGTGCATCAATGGTCAGCTCATGTTACTTGACCTGATTGAACACTTGGAAGCAGTGCCGGGGTTTGAACTGATTCAGTCAAATACGGATGGTTTGATTATTTGGATTCCTGACACTGATGAAGCCTTTGAAATGGTTGATGATATTTGTTGGGAATGGGAACAGCGTTGTTCCACTGAATGTTGTTCAATCCTTCTTGAACTTGATAACATTTCTGAAATCTATCAGAAGGACGTTAACAATTATCTTTGGGTTGGTTCTGATGGAAGTGTTGAAAGAATCGGTGCTTATGTAAAAGAACTGTCTGCAACCGACAATGACCTGCCAATTTTGAATAAAGCATTGGTTGAATATATGGTTCACAAGACACCAGTGGAACAGACCATAAATCAGTGTGATGATCTGATCATGTTCCAGAAAATAGTTAAGCTATCTGACAAATATGATTGGGTGGAACATGAGCATTGCACACCAGTTATTACAAATACAGGGAAAAGAGTGATTAAGAAGGTGTATGAATATCCTGAAAAGGTTAGATACAGTTATAAGTCATACCGGGTATTTGCTTCAAATTGTCAGGATGATGGCAGACTTCTGAAAAGAAAAAAAGTAAAACCAAAGGGTGAAAAATTTGGCAACACACCTGACCATTGTTTCATCTGTAATGATGATGTGTGTGGGGTAAAAGCACCGCAAACCCTTGACAAAAGTTGGTATATAGATTTGGCAAAGAAGCGGTTGAAACAATTTGGTATTACCGCATGATACCTGGAAAGGAAGGTATGAAATGGATTTAGAAATCAAATATGAAAACGGTTCAATGATAGTCCACATTGAAGAACTTCTGAATTGCCGTAACATTTCAAAAGTCAAAAAGCTGCTAAAAGTAATAAGATGCAGTTATACACCTGAATGTGAACAACAGATTAAAGAATTTGTTCAGGAGCAGACGGAACGGTTTGAACAGGTTCAGAAGGAACATAGTATTTACATTGAAAGCTGTATGCAGAAAGTCAGATACGCAGAACGGCAGATCATACAGACAAAGCACATTATTTCACAGATTCAGTCTGATGTTTCTAAGTTGCAGTTCATTCGGGATTCACACAGAAAAAACACAAAGGTATGGAAGAACTGCAACGCTGATGTAAAGAAACAGAGGAAGTTCCTGAAAGAACCAAGGGAAAGATTAAAGGATCAGAATAAAGAACTGAAAGAGTTGAAAACCCTAATGAAATCAAGACAACATGCTTTTGACAGTAATATCAGAAATAACGAATTTTACAAAAAAGTGTTGCAAATTATCACATAAGGCAGGTGATCAGGATGCTTTACAAAGGTTATATCAAATCGAAAGGAAAAGCGGCGATTGAACCATTTAAAGACAGAACAAAATACAGAACATATGAAGAAGTGAAGGATTTACCGGGGTTTGCCGGGGTTCTTGCTGATGATACCATCCTGATTGATATTGATGATGCTGAACAGTCTGAAATTCTGATGAACATTGTGGAGGATTATCAGCTTGATTGCAGAGTATACCAAACATCAAGGGGTAGACACTTTCTGTTCAAAAATCACAGCGTATCAAGAAACCGCACACACGTACCGCTTGCAATAGGTCTGACCGCTGATATTAAACTTGGTTCCCGTTCTTCATATGAGGTCATAAAAATAGATGGTGAAGAACGGTTCATTGAGTGGGATATTGAAGATGATTGCACTTATCAGGAAATTCCCAAATGGCTGTTTCCTGTGCGTGCAACCGCTGACTTCCTTGATATGGATGCAGGTGATGGAAGGAATCAGGCATTGTTTAATTACATACTGACATTGACTTCAAATGATTTCACAGTTGATGAAACACGGGAAGCAATCAGAATTTTGAATAAATACGTTCTGAAAGAACCGCTTCCTGATGAAGAACTGGAAGTTGTTCTTAGGGATGAAGCATTTCAGAAACCTGTTTTCTTCAATGACAAAACGTTCATGTTTGACCGTTTTGCAAATTACCTGAAAAACAACAATTATGTGATAAAGATCAATGGTCAGTTGCACATTTATCATGGTGGTATCTATGTGAACGGATATAAAACCATCGAAGCAGCAATGATTCAGCAGATACCAAATTTGAGAAAAACACAAAGACGTGAAGTTCTTGACTATATGGAATTGATTGTTGATGAAAAACCTGCTGCTGATGCAAGGTATATTGCTTTTCTGAACGGGGTGTTGGATATAGTCACAGGTAGCCTATTACCTTTCACCCCTGATCTGGTTGTTACAAATCAGATACCTTGGAACTATATGCCGGATGCATACAATGAACTTGCTGATAAAACACTGAACAAACTTTCATGCGGTGATCAGGTTATCAGGTCACTGTTGGAAGAATGCATTGGTTACTGTTTTTACAGAAGAAATGAACTAGGAAAAGCATTCATTCTGACTGGTGACAAATCAAACGGAAAAAGTACATTCCTTGATTGTGTCAAAGCAATCCTTGGTGAACAGAATGTTTCTGCACTTGATTTGAAAGAACTTGGTGACAGGTTCAGCACTTCAATGATGTTCGGAAAACTTGCGAATATCGGTGATGATATTGGTGATGATTTCCTGCAAGGTTCGCAGGTGTCAATATTTAAAAAGGTTGTCACAGGTAACCGTATAAAAGCAGAAAGAAAGGGTCAAGACCCGTTTGAGTTCAACCCATACATTAAACTTTTGTTCAGTGCAAATGACATACCAAGAATGAAGGATAAAACAGGGGCTGTACTTAGAAGATTGGTCATAATTCCGTTCAATGCAAGATTTTCAAAGACATTACCAAATGGTGAACCTGACCCTGATTATAACCCGTTCATAAAGTATGAACTGGTTGAACAAAGTTCACTTGAATATCTGATCAGATTGGGTGTGGAAGGTTTGAAGCGTATTCTTGAAAATGACGAGTTCAGCAAGTCAGAAAAAGTTCAGCAACAGTTGGATGAATATGAAGAAGAAAATAACCCAATCATTGCATTCATTTCAGATTGTGGTGTTGAAATGATTGAAAATGAACCAACTGCTGATGTGTACAAGCGTTATCAAGTATTTTGTGCAGAAAACTGTATGCAGCCAATGTCAAAGATTGTATTTAGCAAGCAGATCAATAAACGGTTAGGATTTACCACAACGGTGACAAAAATAGACAGAAAATCAATAAGAATTTTTGTGAAGGGGTGAAAAATATGAAGTTTGTAATTCTGGTAATTGTTCTGTTTTGGCTTCTATTTTGTTTTGCAATTGCAAGATCAGCAAAAGACGGTGACTCATTACCGAAACCGAAAAGTAGAAATATTGATGAGAGGTATAAGATAAATGATGACGAAATGTGACGCATGTAAAAAAGATTGTGCTTGTAAAGGATGTACCAAAAACGATAAATGTAAGCACGCAACGTCTGATAAATGCAGACTGGTAAGTAGTTGCGGGATGCGTAAAAGCTGGGCTGATGGTATTATGAAAAAGTTCATGGAAAGGGTGTAATGAAGTGGCATACAAAAATTGTGAAGGATATGTTGACCCAACTGCCGGGGCTGCAATGGCAGCAACAACCAAAGAAGAACAGGATGTTGAAAAACTGAATCATAAGGTTATCCAATCATTCAGGCTGTTGGTTGACCTTGCCGGATTTGAAATAATTGGAAGGGTAACATTGAAACATAAGAAATCAGGAAGGGTGTTTAAATGATGAAAGCATATCAATGCAGCAGATGCACAGAGTTATATGATAATGATGAATACTGTATGTGCATGGCAGGTATTGACCCAAGACCAAATCACAGGCAAAAGGGTGACGCTAAAGTATGTAAACAAAATTTTAAACCGATTGCTGAAAATCAAATATGGCACGAAAGGTTTTCTTGGGAATCTAAATAGTAGTGGTTGGTGGTTATAGTTGGTTACACTTGGTTACAGTTTGCGTCTACGGTTAAAAGCCTTATAAAATAAGGCGGTTACGGTTGTCTACGGTTAAATGTAATTTTCTTAATAAATTATTTATTCATATATATCATACATATCATAAAAAAGTAAAAATATAAGAATATAGAATTTAAGTGTAACCGTAGACAACCGTAACATCTAGTAAAATCGAGGGTTTCAGGGTATTTTTATATGATTTTTAACCGTAACCAAGTGTAACCAAAGTGTAGAAAGTGAGGTTGTAAACGTGAGTAAAGAGAAAAAATCATTATCTGCAAAACAATATCTTAGTCAGTTAGAATTTATTGATGAGCAGATTAATCAGGATTTAGAACGGCTTGAACAAATGAAAGCCGATGCATACAGTACAGGCGGTATTGATTACAGTAGGGAACGTGTGCAGACTTCACCAGTAGGTGACAAATTATGTTCTGATGTTTCCAGGTATATTGCCTTTAATGAACAGATAAACGCAGAAATTGACCGTTTTGTTGATGCGAAAGAACAGATCATTAGAGAAATCAGGGAATTACATAACATTTATTATGTACAGATATTATTCAAAGTATATGTGCAGTTCAAAAGTTTGAAAGCTGCTTCACAGGAAATGAAACGTTCTTATAATTTTGTACTTGATGTACATAAAAAAGCACTTGCAGCATTTGAAGAAACGCATGAAAATCTTACTTACTTGTGTTAAATGTAGTTTGTTGTATAGTTTTGTATATGAAGATATATTGTACTTATCATATTTTCAATGTATATTGTATGATGTGTAAATCTTGCAGAAGAAAATAATTTTCTTCTGCATTTTTAATTTGCTTATTGTCTATCTGCTGCAAGGGTGCTTTATAGCCGGACGTGGTTGACCCGGTGAACCTCCTACCTTGCAGCAGTTTTTGTTATAAAAAACGATGAAAGGCGGTGTATCTGATGGCAAAAAGGCAGTTAAGCGAACAAAGACAGCGTTTTGTTGATGAATACCTGATTGATCTGAATGGTACACAGGCAGCCATTAGGGCAGGTTATTCAGTAAAGACAGCACAAGAACAGGCATCACGTTTGTTATCAAATGTTATGGTTCAACAGGCTATTGCTAAACGTATGGCTGAACGGTCAAAACGAACTGGAATTAACCAAGACAGGGTTGTTTTAGAACTTGCAAAGATTGCTTTTGTGAAAATGACAGACATTGTTGACGATCATGGAAGAATCAAAGGAACCGCAACTGATGATGATTTGGCTTGCATTGAATCCATCAAGTACAAAGAAAGTGATAATGAATTTGGTGGAAGTGTTGAACGTGAAGTGAAAATTGGTTCAAAGCTGAAAGCACTGGAATTGTTAGGTAAGCATTTGGGTATGTGGAATGACAAGGTTGACCTGAACATTACAACCCCCATTGTCATATCTGGTGAAGATGCCCTTGAAGATTAAGGTGGTGCTGCATGAGAAAACAGCAGCATATTTCTTCACAGCACGTTTTTGGGTACATGAAATACATTCTGTACCCGGAAGATTATAAACCGAAAAAATCAAACGGTAAAAAAATCGTAAGTCTGCCGGAAGTAGTTGGAAAAGGTTACGGCACTTTCTGGAAATGGAAAGGAAGATACAGAGCCGTAAAGGGTTCTCGTGCTTCCAAGAAATCAAAGACAACCGCATTGTGGTACATCACAAACATGATGAAATACCCCGATGCAAATACACTTGTTGTCAGAAAGACTTACAGAACCCTGAAAGATTCCTGTTTCACTGAATTGAAATGGGCTATTCACCGTTTGGGTGTTGATGCTTTTTGGGATATAAAGGAAAGCCCCCTTGAAATGACCTATAAACCAACTGGTCAGAAAATCTATTTTCGTGGGCTTGACGATCCGCTGAAAGTAACATCAATCACCGTTGATCAGGGTGTATTGTGTTGGATGTGGATTGAAGAAGCATATGAAATCAGCAGTGAAGATGATTTTAATATGCTTGATGAATCTATCCGTGGTGCTATCCCGGAAGGTTCAGACCTGTTCAAACAGATCACCCTTACTTTCAACCCTTGGAATGAACACCATTGGTTGAAAAAACGATTCTTTGATAACCCGGATGATGAAACACTGGCAATGACCACCAACTATAAATGCAATGAATGGTTGGACAAGGCTGACTTGAAAGTGTTTGAAACAATGCGGAAACAGAACCCAAGGCGGTACAATGTTGCAGGTCTTGGTGATTGGGGTATTGTTGACGGGCTTGTTTATGAGAACTGGAAAGAAGAAGCGTTTACACTGGAACAGATCAGGCAGCAATACAAAATTGAATCTGCCTTTGGTCTGGACTTTGGCTATACAAATGACCCTTCTGCATTGTTTTGTGGGTTCATTGATGTTCAGAATAAGAAAATCTTTGTTTGGGATGAAATGTATTCAGCAGGTCTTTCCAATGAAAAGATTTATCAGAATATCACTGAAATGGGGTATGCAAAAGAGAAAATTGTTGCTGATTCAGCAGAACCAAAATCTATTGACCAGTTGAAAGGGCTTGGTCTTAGGGTCAAGGGTGCTGAAAAGGGAAAAGACAGTGTGAACACTGGTATTCAGTTCATTCAGGATTTTGAAATTATTATTCATCCAAGATGTGTGAACTTCCTGACAGAGATTAGCAACTATACTTGGGATAAGGACAAGTTTGGAAACAAACTGAACCGCCCTATTGATGATTTTAACCACTTGATGGATGCAATGCGGTATGCACTTGAAAAGTATATTGCAAAAGGTGGCAAGTGGATGGTTTAGAAAGGTGGAGCATGAAAGTAAAAATATACAATGATATTTGGAAGGTGAAATTGGTAAATGCCGATGCAAAAAAAATGAACCCTGACAAAAATCATATAAACTTTGGATTAACTGAATATGCAAAGGGTAAAATCAGTATTCGTGCCGGACTTTCTGAATCTGTTGCAAGGTCAACAGTAATTCATGAACTGGTTCACGCTTTTTTGTTTTCTTATGGTCATACGGTAGAAGGTGAAGAAGCCATGTGCGATTTTTTTGGAACCCATGCAGATGAAATTATTGACCTTGCTGATCAGATAATGAAAGGGGTGGTATTGAGTGTTGACAACAGAAGAAATCAAAATGTTCATTGATGAAGATAATGCATCAGCAAAAAAGCATTTTGCCCGTATCGGTGAACGATATTTTGACGGTGATCATGATATTAAAAATTTAAGATTGTTTTATTACAATTCTGACGGTCAGCTTGTAGAAGATCATTCAAGGGCAAATGTACGAATACCACACCCATTCTTTAAAGAACTGACAGAGCAGGGAACACAATACACACTTTCAGGTGAAGCATTTGTTTTTTCAAATGTTCCTGAATTACAGGATGAACTTGATAACAGGTTCAATTACAACGATGATTTTATTGATGAATTGTCAGGTGTTGTGACGGACTGTCAGACAAAAGGTTTTGCATATATGTATGCAATGAAAGACAGCAACGATTGCATGAAATTCACCTGTGCAGATAGCATTGGTGTTGTAGAAGTAGAAGCCCGGTTTGCTGATGATAAAAAAGACCATGTGATTTACTGGTATATTGACCGAATTGATAAGGAAGGTCACAGAATCAAGAAAATCATGGATTGGGACGATGAACAGGTTTATTACTATGTTCAGGATGAAGAAGGGGAAATTGTAAAAGACCCAAATGAGAAAATCAACCCAAGACCGCACACCTTATATCAGGTGGAAGGTGATGAACACACCTATTATGAAAGCCTTGGTTTTGTTCCTTTCTTCCGTTTGGACAACAACAAAAAGCAGACTTCCAACCTGAAAGCTGTCAAGGATTTGATTGATGATTATGACCTGATGGCAAGCAGTCTTTCAAATAACCTGATTGACTTTGACCACCCGTTGTATGCCGTGAAGGGGTTTGAAGGTGACAATCTGGATGAATTGCAGCAGAACCTGAAAACAAAAAAGATTGTTGGTGTTGGTTCAGAAGGTGGTATTGAAGTACATACCGTTGATGTTCCATATGAAGCCAGGAAGGTGAAATTGGAACTGGATGAAAAGAACATTTATCGTTTTGGTATGGGTCTGAATCTGTCAGGTCTGAAAGATACGTCTGCAACAACCAATATTGCAATAAAGGCAGCATATTCCCTTTTGGATTTACGTTGTAAGCATTTGGAACGTAACATCAAGCGGTTTTTGCGTAAAATTGTGAAGGTTGTCATTGATGAAATCAATCAGCAGAATGGAACAGATTATCAGATTGAGGATGTTTATTTTAAGTTCACTCATGAGGTTATGAGTAATGAACAGGAAAATGAACAGAATGAACTTACAGAAGCACAGCGAAAACAGGTAGAAATCAATATTCTTCTTGGTTTGGCAAATGTTCTTGATCAGGAAACCATCATCAGGGCAATCTGTGAAATCCTTGATATTGACTATGATGAAATTGCCGATAAGCTGCCGGAAAATGAAGCCGTTAAGACGGAACAGGATGAACAGCTTTTGAATAGCGTAGTTCCTGATGATACTGGTGGTGATTCTGGTGAATAAGGAACAGAAAGAAGTGATGCAGGCACAGATAAACGATGAAAAGAAAATCATTAGGCAACTAAAACTGGTTTATGGTCAAGCCCAAGATGATTGCATCAACAAAATCATTGACCTATCAAGAAGAACAGACATGGAAAACCTGCAATCCATCATATACCAGAAACAGCATCAGGAAGCATTAAAAAAGCAGCTTGATGGGGTTCTTGATAATTTGCAGTCAGAAGAGTTTACTTCTATTGCTGATTATCTTCAAAAGTCTTATCACAACGGTTACGTTGGTGTAATGTATGACCTGCATCAGCAGGGGATACCGATTATCATGCCAATCAATCAGGAGCAGGTTGTGAAAGCATTGCAGACTGATAGTAAACTTTCCAAAGGGCTATATGACAGATTAGGTGAAGATGTTGGTTATTTAAAGCGTTCAATAAGGGCTGAACTTTCAAGAGGAATCGCAAATGGTTCAACATGGAATCAGATGGCAGTACATATTGCAAAGGGTATGAATAGTCCATTTAAGAAAGCAATCAATAATGCGATTAGAATTTCCCGAACAGAAGGTCACCGTATACAACAGCGGTCAGCTCTTGATGCACAATTTTCCGCAAAAGCAAAGGGTGCCGATGTTTTGAAACAGTGGGATTCAACCCTTGATAACCGGACAAGACCCCATCACAGACGGTTAGATGGACAGATCAGGGAACTTGAAGAAGATTTTGAGGTTGACGGTATAACCGCATCTGCGCCGGGGCATTTTGGTAGAGCTTCAGAAGATTGTAATTGTAGATGTTGTCTGCTACAACGCGCAAGATGGGCTTTAGACGAAGATGAACTAAATGAACTGAAAGAACGCGCCGCATATTTTGGACTTGACAAAAGTTCTGATTTTGCAGACTTCAAGCAGAAATATTTACATATTCCTGATAATGCTGATACAATAGATGTGAAGAGTGGAAATTGGCAGGGTATAAATTTTTCACAGAACTACAAAACAAAAAAGGAAGCCGTCAATGCACTGTCCAATAAATACGGAATATCTTTTTCAGATTCAAGGAAATATCCGATTGATCAAGATATTCTTTGTGATGCAGTTAGTTGGATAGATGCGTTTGAAAAGGAATATCCGGTATTTGTGAAGATGAACCCTCAAAAACTTCCCAAATTGGTTGTAAAAGCACCGTCCGGTATGAAGAACGCTGTTGGGTATTTTCAGTATTATGTGAATGGAACACCTGTTGAATTGGCTTTGAACGGTCAATATCACACAAACAAATCATTTTTTGAACAATATGAAAAATCTGCAAAAAAGAGTAAATGGACAGTAGCAAATGCTACTACCCGTAAAACGTTTGTTCATGAATACGGTCATTATGTGTCGAATAGTGTTTGCGCTGTTCGTGGAAGAAGATGGGAGCATGACTTTATTCAGGAATGCGTGGATGAATATAAGAAATCACATCCAGAATACCTTAAAACAACATATGCGGGTTTGCAAAAAGACTGTGATGAAGTTAGTCGGTATGGAATGACTTCTGAATCAGAATGTTTTGCAGAAACTTTTGCAGAGTATTATGGTGGTGAGGATCCGCGTGAATTTGCTCAGATTTTTGGTAAAAAATTAGACGCATTATTGAAAAATACTCAAATGAGTACAGACGGTAAAAGAGTGTTGATACCGAATCCATAGCAAGAGGTGAATAATATGATTGGTGAACCAAAGTGTATTGCAGAAGGATATGCATACATTGACGATGAAACAGAGAAATGGTGTGTAAAAAAAGATGCACCGGATTGGGCGAAAAAAGAATTTGAAGAATTTTTTGGACTGGTTAAATCTGAACCAGATGATAATGACATTGTTACTAAGTATTAAAGCACTTGTGATGAAATATTCACATGTGCTTTTTTCGTGCTTATATGACAGTTATATGAGGTCTGACAGTACAATCTAATGTAAATTAAGGCTGTAACACATACGGTCTTTTTTTTATTGTCCGAAAGGCTTATGACGTTTAAACTGCTGCTGAAATACCCCTTGTCATGGGAGAAAAACTGACATGATGGAACACGCAGTTCCAGAAAGAAAGGATGAAAAGCATGAAATTGGAAGAACTGTTAAAAGATTCACCTGATGTATTGAAAGCGGTTATGGGCGCAATCGCAAAGGTTAATGAAGGGGAGACTGACAAACTGAAACATGTCCGTTTTGCTGATCTGTCAGAAGGTGGGTATGTGTCAAAGGACAAATACACCGCTCTTGAAACTGATCTGTCTGGGAAAACTTCTGAACTGGAAAAGGCAAACGGTTTGATTGAAGAATTGAAGAAGTCAACCGGGAAAGATGAAGGTTTGCAGCAGAAAATCACCGACTATGAAGCAGAGATTGAAAAGCTGAAAAAAGAAAATGAAACCCTTAAAACTGATAACGCACTGAAATTTGCACTTGCAGCAGCAGGTGCAGTTGATGTTGATTATCTGGTTTTCAAAGCAAAGGAAAAGGGTGAAATCAAACTTGGTGATGATGGAAAGATCAAGGGTGAAGCTGATCTTATTTCAGGTCTGAAAACACAGCTTCCTTCCATGTTTGGAGCATCCAACAATCAGCAGCAGAACAACAACCGAAAGGTGTTTGAAAACAACCTTCCGGGCGGCGACAACAATAAGACGGTCACCAAAGAACAGTTCCTTGCAATGGGTTATGCTGAACGTTTGAAAATCAAACAGGAAAACCCTGAACTGTTTAAACAGTTGAATACACACTAATTTTTATGAAAGGTAAAGGTGAATAAATAATGCCGAGAACAGGTAATTTTGGTGGATTTGAATTTGATGAAGAAGTTTTTGCCGGGATGATGCAGGAAGCAGACTATTGGTCAACCCCTGTTATTGCATCCGGCATTGTGCAGAACGATCAGTCTATCATGGATTTGATTGGTGAAAAGGGCAACGTGGCAACTATCCCTATCTATAAGCCACTGGACGCAAATGAGGACGGTATGGCACCGCTGAACAACGATGGTCTTACTGACAATACTCCGGCAGAGATCAGCGGTGATAAGCAGACCTGTATGCTGATTCAGAGAATGAAAGCATTCAAGGCAAAAGATTTTACAAAGGAACTGACAGGGGCTGACCCTATGACCCATATCAGAAATAAGATTGCCGGATATTACAATCAGGTATGGGAAAATGAAATGATGAACATTGCAAACGCTGTTCTTTCCGTTTCTACACTTTCCAGTCATGTTCTTGATCTGGCAAAAGACAGTAAAGCCATTGATGAGGGCTCAATTTATGACGTTGAACAGGCTGCCCTTGGTGATATGGCGGGTGGTCTTGGTCTGCTTGTAATGCATTCCATGATCTTCAAAGAATACAAAAAGTTAGAAATGGTTGATTATGATAAGTATGTTATAAACGGTGTTATTCAGAAAGAAATCACACTGCCGACAATCGCAGGTAAGCACGTACTTGTTACCGATCGTTTCACCCTGTCTGACGGAACATACAGCACGTATCTGTTTGGTGAAGGTGCTTTTCTTTCTTGCGAAAAGAAAAACTACAAAAACCAGTATACAACCAACTATGACCCGGAATCTTCTGCAGGTGTTGAAAAATTCTACACTAAGCAGGGTAAGGTTCTGCATCCGAATGGTCTTTCCCTTGCAGTTGATAATATTGCAAAGGAATCCCCGACCTTTGCGGAACTTGGTAATAAGGCAAACTACAGCCTGAAATTCAATCCAAAAAATGTAAAAATGGGTCTGATTAAGTCCAAGGTTGGTGTTCCGACAGCGTAAGAAAGAGGGGTGTATCTGATGATTGTTTCAGTAGATAAGGTGATGAAATTACCTGAATTTGTCGGTCAGACAGAATCAGTGATTGCTGAAAAACTGGATGCTGTTGAACTTCTGATCAGAGCATACACCAACAACAATTTTCAAAACCGCTATGTAAGATTTACAGCCGAAAGTCTTGGGAACCGCTTACTTGGTACATCCGATTTTCTGAAAGTTGGTGATACAGTCCAGATTTCACAGTCACAAGTGAATGATGGACTGTATTCCATTACAGAGATAGGTGATGATTTCATCAGAGTAAATAAGGATTTATACCGATATTCTGACAACCTTGTGACAAAGGTTGAATACCCGTCTGACGTGAAATCTGGTGTGGTTGATATGCTGAAATGGGAAATCAAAAATAGACAGAAGGTGGGTATTAAATCTGAAACATTGTCAAGACACAGCGTAAGTTACTTTGATCAGGATGCGAATAACCAAGTGATGGGTTATCCTGTTGCCCTACTTGGATTCTTAAAACCTTATATAAAGGCGAGATTTTAGTTATATGAGTATTGGCGGTAACATTTATGCATTATTACAGGTGAAAGGAAACGGGGTTAAAAATGGCATAGGTGCATTTGAATATGATTGGGTTGATTGCACATCACTTCACGGTTGGTTAGACCTGTCGGCAGGTGATTCAAAACATAATATATTCAATGCAAAAATTCAGGAAAGTACACATATTTTTTTGTGTGATTTCGTCAGCCTGAAAGCCCTATCTACTAAATGGGTGTGGGATCCATTTAGTTTCCTGACAGGCGTCATCAATAAAGAAGAACAGGACACTGTTGTTGATGCTACAAGTGAAAATGCAAGGATGGTAATTAAAGGTTTGGTGTATGAAATTCTATTGATTGATAACCCAATGAACATGAATGAACACCTTGAAATCTATCTTAGGTTTATAGGAGGTCAGTAGTATGTCGTTGGAATTTGAAGATAACAGGGTTAAGGTCAAAGAAGCGTTGTATGAAGCAGGGGAAGCATTTTTACATGAAGCGTGTGGTGAAATTCAAGCAAGGACAAGAAGAAATTCAAGAGTTGATACTGGACAGACAAAAGGGTCTTATGATTATAAGATCAGTGGCAGCTTCATGGCGGGTGAACAGTATGGACAGATAGGTAGTAATTTTGAAAACGCTATCTGGGAAGAGTTTGGAACTGGTGAATATGCGCTGCATGGTGACGGTAGAAAAGGCGGTTGGGTATATCAAGCACCGAAAGGGGAGTTTTATTATACAAAAGGAAAAACCCCAAACAGACCGTTACACAATGCTTTTACTGCATTGAAAAATAAGCTAATAAAGCGTTACGGCGAAATACTAAAAAGTAAGATTGGAGGGTAGGAAATGGAAGAAGTCTTAAATTTTATGAACTCTGAATTGGAAACAATGGGGGTTCCTTACGAATTTTTAGAATGGACACAACCTGTTTCCTACCCTTATTTTATTGGGGAATACAATGAGTTTGAACCCATATTAGAAAACAATGAAGAAGAAAAAACTTTTATTCTGACTGGATTTGGTCGTGGAAAAGATGCTCGAATGCAACTGGAAAGAATGAGAGGTTTAATTGAAAAAGAGTTTGACCCGGTAAATGGAAAGATCGCAACATTGAACAGCGGTTCAGTGGTTGCGATTTTTTATAGTAGTTCATTCTATGTACCTACCGGGGAAGAAGAACTTTATAAGATACAGATTAACTTATCAGTAAAATTGTGGAAGGTGGTATAAACATGTCTGAGATTTTAGGTTCTGAATTTAAGTCAAGCGGTGTTACAGAAAACACGCCAGGAAATATTCCTTTTGGTGCAGGTACAATACACAAAGGGTTAAAGTTTAATACACAGACAAAGAAATGGAATTTTGCTGAATCCCTTGCCGGCGCTACTTCCGGGGGAAGTAAATTTGAGATTGTACCGCAGGTAGAACAGGTAGAGGTAGACGGTGCGTTAGTAGCGGTTGCTGAACTCAATGTGAAACAAGGGGAAACGGCTTCAATGGAAATCAATTTTGCGGAGCTGACACCTGATATTATCAAGGCTTCTGTTATTGGTCAGGCTACAGATAGTGATATTGAAGGCTATAGTCTGATCATATCAAAAAGTCAGATTGAAAAAGGTGATTACTGGGATAACATTGCCTTTGTTGGTAAAACCCTGACAGGTAGACCAATTATTGTCATTATGGAAAACGCCCTTTGTACATCAGGTCTGTCAATTGAAGGTAAAAACAAAACAGCGGGTGTTGGTAAGTATACGTTTAGATGCAGTCAGAAGATTGGCGGTGATCTGACAACATTACCGTATAAAATTTACTATCCGACACCATCAGTATAGGAAGGAGTAGGTGTATATGAAAGTAAGAGTTACACAACAGTTCAATGATAAACATTCAAAAATTCTTCATCGTATTGGTGATGAATTGGATTTATCTGTTGATAGAATCAATGAGATTTTGAGAGTAGGTAACTTTATTGAAATCGTTGAAGAAGAAACTGAACAGACTAAACCAACTGAACAAAATGAACTTGTAAATTCGGAAACGAATGAAGAATCGGTTGAGGAAGAGCAGCCGGAAACAGTAAAAACAACAGGCAGAAGAAAAAGAAGTAAATAAAGAAAGTGAGGATTTTGTAGTATGAGCATGAATGAAGTAATGAATGGAATGATGAATCAGTCAAACACTGTACAGGCGGCAGCCATGTTTGGTACAGGTGTGACAGTAAATGATGTGACAGAGGAAAATGTTACAGAAACCATATCAGAAAAAATGTATACACTTCGGGGATTGTGTGCAAAAGATATTTTTCAGATGACAAAAATCATCAGAAAGATTGGATTGAAGGATTTTGCTAAATGCTTTGAACCTAATGACATTAAGGCAATCACAGATTCTTTTTCCGAAAATGAAAACATTGAAGATATGGCAGAAACAGTTGGATTCAGCGTAGTATTAAAAATAGTTGATATGATTCTGGAACGTTTACCGGATGTTGGGGAAGAACTTTTTGTTTTTCTTGCAGATTTGATTGGAAAGACACAAGAAGAAGTTTCAAATCTTCCTATGGATGTGTTCTTTGAACTGGTTGTTGATGTATTTAACAGAAAAGAATTTATGGGTTTTATGAAGGCTGCTTTAAAGTTGCTCAAATAGGAGAATTAGAGTTTATGGACTTGGTATTTCACAGATACACAAGTCCTTTTTTATTGCTTGATCAGGTAATTAGTGCCGGGAGTTTTTCTGAATTTGTAACAATGATTTGGAATGTGACCGAAGAGGAAAAACAGTGGCAGTATTTCCTTGCCAAGGTATTTGATAAATCTTTTGCTGATTTCAAAGAATCAATAAAACCGCAACAACCTATTTCCAAAAAGGAACTTGAAACAACCGTCAAAGAATCAATGGAATTAATGAATTCATTCATTCCTGAATAATGAAAGGGGTAGATAGTTTGAATGGAATTATTTAAGTTATTCGGTACAATAGCAATCCAAAACGCAGATGCTAATGATTCTATTGACGATACAACTGACAAGGCAAAAGATTCAGAAAATAAGATCAGCAGTGCCTTTAAGAAAATAGGTACTGCTGTGGCAACATATTTTGCAGTAGATAAACTGAAAGATTTTGGTCTGAACTGTATTAACGCAGCAGCCGATGCAGAAGCGGCATCTTCACAGTTTACGCAAGTTTTTGGTGATATGGAGAGTCAAGCCAGTAAATCACTAAAGGGTATTGCTGATAATACTGGTATTCAGGTTAACCGAATGAAAGGCAGTTATACACAGATAGCCGCCTTTGCAAAAACAACCGGAATGGATACAGAATCAGCCCTTAGTCTCGCTGATCGTGCCTTGGTTGCTGTTGCTGATAGTGCCGCATTCTATGACAGATCACTGGAAGAAACAACTGAATCTTTGCAGTCTTTCTTAAAAGGTAACTATGAAAATGATGCGGCACTTGGTTTATCGTGTACAGAAACAACCAGAAATGCTGCAGCCAATAAACTGTATGGAAAATCTTTCAACGATTTGTCAGAATCACAGAAACAGCTTACACTTCTTCAAATGGTTGAAGATGCAAATGCTGCATCTGGTGCTTTAGGACAAGCTGCAAGGGAATCTGATACATGGACTAACCAAACAGGGAATTTGAAACAGGCATGGACGGATTTTCAGGCGGTTCTTGGAAAAAATGTATTACCTACAGCAGTTGAAGTTGTTAAAAAGGCGGCAGAAGCGGTGCAAGGGTTATCTGCTAAGATGCCTGCCATTATACAAACGTTTGAAAAGTGGTCACCATTAATTGCAGGGGTGGTGACTGGGCTTGTAACACTAAAGGCTGCAATGGCTATATCTAACCTAATTGACGCAGCAACAAAAGCATGGAAAGCGTATAAAGCAGCAAATGAAGGTGCAACAATAGCCCAGTGGTTATTAACTGCAGCTATGAATGCAAATCCTATCATGTTGGTTGTAAGTCTGATAGCGGGTTTAGTTGCGGCAATCATTGTTTTGTGGAATACAAACGAAGATTTCAGAAATGCAGTAATAACCGCATGGGAAGCTATCAAGAATACATTCCTCACGGTGATTGAAGCAATTAAAGGGTTCTTCACTGAACTATGGAATAAAATTTCTACTGTTTGGGAAGCAATCAAAGAAACCATATCAACTACAGTAGAATCCATTAAGGAAATTATCACTGAAAAGTTCAATTTGGTGAAAGAAAAGGTAATCAGTATATTTACGGCGGTACATAATACTTTGTCAACGATATGGGAAACCATTAAAAATGTTGTACAAGTTGCAATCATGCTTATTGTGGAGATTATTACAGCAGCGTTTGAATTAATTACAGTACCGTGGCGGTTTGTATGGGAAAACTGCAAGGAATACATCGTTGCGGCGTGGGAAGCAATCAAGTCTGTGATTTCAACTACCTTAGATGTAATTAAGACCACAATTTCAAATGTATGGAATGCTATTGTTTCAGTTTTACGTCCAATATTGGAGAACATCAAAAATATGTTCTCTACCGTTTGGGAAGCTATCAAGAATACTGTGACAACGGTAGTCAATGCAGTCAAAACTGTGATTAACACTGTTTTCAATGCGATAAAATCAACGATTACAAATATACTGAACACTATAAAAAGCACAATCAGTAATGTATGGAATGCAATTAAGACTACCGTTTCAAATGTGATAAATGCAATCAAATCATTGATTAGCAGTGTGTTCAATGCAATTAGTTCAGTGATTTCAAGTATCCTGAACAGCATTAAAAGCACATTCAGCAGTGTTTGGAATGGAATAAAAAGCACTGTAAGCACTGTGATCAATGGGGTTAAGTCCACTATATCAAGTGGGCTAAATGGTGCATTATCGACCGTTGGGAATATCCTGAACAGCATTAAAAATAAGTTCAGCAGTATATGGGAAAGCTGCAAATCTGTTGTGTCGAATGCAATCAGTAAGATTAAGTCGGTCATGAATTTTTCATGGTCATTACCAAAGTTAAAACTTCCGCACATTAGTATATCTGGAAAGTTTTCCATTAACCCACCGTCAGTACCATCTTTTGGTATTTCTTGGTATAAAAAGGCTATGGAAGAACCGTATATGTTCACCAAACCTACAATCTTTGATGTAAACCCTGTAACGGGTCAGGCAAGGGGTGCAGGTGATGCAGGTGACGAAGTAATGATTGGTAAGGAAACCATGCTGAACATGATCAGACAGGCTGTGGCTGTTGAAAACAGGGAAATTGTCGAAAGACTGGAAATGCTGATTGATTTGCTTACCAGATTCTTCCCACAGATACTTGCAATGACGGACAGAAACATTGTTTTAGATGATGGCACACTGGTAGGAAAAATAGCACCGAAGATAGACGATGAACTTGGTAAAATTTTAAATCTTAAAGGAAGGGGGAACTGATAAGTGAATGGTGTTAGCTTTAATGAGAAGCATTCATATAATGACTGGGGGTTGATTCTAAAGTCAAGGCCTATAATCAGTCCTCCAACACCAAAAACAATTTATATTGATGTACCTGCATCTGATGGAGTCATTGATTTGACAGAATCCATGACTGGTGAAGTCAAATATGAAAACAGACAAATCACTTGTGAATTTAATGTGATTGATGCAAGGGAAAGATGGTCAAACATCTATTCGGAAATTCTTGACTTCTTACACGGAAGAGAAATGCACGTGATTTTAGATGAAGACCCTACTTATCAATATATTGGTAGATTTGCTGTAAATGAGTGGAAGTCAAATAAAGTGACTTCCACTATTACAATTGAGGGTAGCGTTGAACCGTATAAAATGGAATTGTTCGGTAGCTTGGAAGATTGGGAATGGGATTCTTTCAATTTTGAAACTGGAATTATACGTGATTACAAAGATATTAAAGTTGATGGTGAATTAACGTTCGAAATTGAGGGTAGACGAAAATCAGTTGTACCTGAGTTTATTGTAAAATCGGATGATGGCACTGGGCTGAAAGTAAAATTTGAGGATATGACATATGATCTTGCTGATGGAACAAACAGGGTACTAAACATCATCATTAAAGAAGGAATGAACACACTGAACTTTACAGGAAACGGTTATGTTTCAATTGACTATATGGGGGGAAGATTATAGTGTATACAGTTTATATTGATGATAAAGTGGTATATTCCCCACTGCTGTCGAATGAAGGATATTCAATGATATCCGGCAAGGTGGTATCTGAATTAAATAAGTCAGGGTCTTTTGAATTTACTCTTCCACCAAATAATGTAATGTATAACAGTATTAATAAATTGAAGTCCACATGTAAGGTGGTATCGAGTGAAAGTGCGTATGAATTGATAAACACTAAAAAAACTTACAAATCAACACAATCTTCTATACCAAAGACTGTGATATATAAAACCGCAGCAATTGATAAATATACAGGTAAAATTATTTTAAAACAGCCGTTAGATATAGAAGGTGCTGACTCATACAAAATATATAGTAACTATAAAACACATAGCTATTTTTATGGTGATCTTTCGGATGGTTCTAGTGATGATAAGGTATACAAGTTTACAAGCATAAATAGGAGAATTTCATCAGGTACCATTACAATTGCGTTTTATGACTATACATATTATTTACAAGAATTAAAAAAAGAAGTTAATGAAAAAGAAATCTTTTTTGGACGCGTCCTTTATAGTAAGAATGATTTTTATAAAAGAAAAGACATTTATTGTGAAGGGCAGCTTGCGTTTCTTCTCGATTCGATTCAAAGGCCGTATCAATTTCAAGGGGATATACCAGAATTGTTTTCACAGTTCATTAACAATCACAACAGTCAGGTGGACGATTGGAAACAGTTTCAGATTGGAAACGTTACAGTTACAGATCCAAACAATTATATTAACCGTGAATCCTCACAATACCCAAATACATTTGACGAGTTGAATGAGAAGTTTATAGATACTCACGGTGGATATCTAATTCCAAGATTACAGGAAGGTGTCAGATACCTGGATTATCTTAATGAATCTGGGAAAACTAATTCTCAGGTAATCGAATTTGGTAAAAATCTGTTAGACATTACAGAGTATATAACAGCAGAAGATGTATTTACCGTATTAATTCCGTTGGGTGTTGAACAGCAAGATGAAGATGGGAACAACATTGGAAGGTTAACAATTGAGTCTGTCAATGACGGTAAAGATTACATTGAAAGCGAACTTGGAATTTCATTATTTGGAAGAATTACAAAAATTCATGAGTGGGATGACGTAACAATTGCGGATAACCTTTTAAAAAAAGGAAAAACATTGTTGGAATCAGGTATAGAAATGTCTGTAAATCTTACATTAAAAGCGGTTGATTTGCATTTAACAGATATTAATACAGAGTCTATTTCTGTAGGTGATTATGTCAGGGTTATATCACCACCGCATGAAATTGATACGTTATTTCAATGTTTAAAGATTGAATTAAATATCATGGAACCAGATAAATCAGTTTATACGTTTGGAGTGCTGTTTACAACACTTACGGACAAGCTGCATAAAATGATTTAAGAAAGGATGATAGAAATGGCTGATATAAATGATTACTTAAAGAAAATTTTAAGTGCAGTATATGGTAAAGATGTTCGTCAGGCAATACGTGATGCAATTTATCAGTGTTATGAAGATGGAAAATCGGGAGCTATTGATCTTATTGCAAGAGAAAGAATTGATAATCTTGTATCACAAAGCGGGTCAACGGAAGGTAACAGCGAACTTACTGATATCCGTGTCGGTGCTGACGGTAAGACATATGCAACAGCAGGTACTGCAGTTCGTGAACAGATTGGGAAAATTACAGATGAACTTGCGTCCATGCCTGATGATATATTAAATGTACATGTGTGGGAAAAATTCAGTAGTTCAAAGACTACGTCGTATGAACAATCCTCAGAATTGATTGTTTTTAAAGTGATTTCTGTACAGGGTGCAGTTGCAGAAACTACGATTGACTACAGTGATTCTGTTGGTAATCTCAACGGAAGTGTAACAGTAGCAGAACCATTATCTACAATAAACTTTAACTCAAAAAATAATACACCATCAGACTTAAATATTATTTCCGGTAAGTTTGCTATGGTGGATGGTGTTTGTTACAAGATAAGAAATAACACAGAATTCACTTACACTACAATGAAAATAGATGGTCAGGATTATAATGTATTGAAGTGTAGTGCACAGAAAGTGAAATACGTGGAATACGATAAAAGTTATGGGTATATATCATCAAGTGAAAAAGACGCTTACCCAACTGTTGGTTATTCTAATGGGTATAACTATGAGTATAAAGGAACTTTAGGTCAAGCAATATCAAAAATTGAAGCAATGAAATAAGAAAGGAATGTTATATTATGAAGAAACTTTTATGTTTATTATGCACTTTAATATTAGCACTGTCATGTACAACAACAGCTTTTGCTTGTACACCAATTTATAAGGCACCAGATATTCCCAAGGTACCTGATATTGAAGTGGAACTTTCTGATGATATGAAAGATGCTGTAAACAAAGCAGTTCAGAAGCAGCTTGAAAAAATGATTCTTGATAGACCAGATGTTGCGGTTGCAAGTTATTGGCAGAAGGAAACAATTCGAGGTGCATATTCCGTGTTAACCGTTGGGTGGAATGAAATCGAAGGTGCCACGTCATATAAAGTCAGAGTCACAAAAGAAGATGGAACTTCAAAAACATATGAATCAAAGTATAATATACTGACAAAGTATGGAACAATTGATGAATTTATTGCAGAAGGTATGGACGGAGCTACAGTGGAAGTGAGAGCTTATGGGGAGAATGAAACATACAGTATGTGGTCAGAAAAGAAAACTGTCAGTAAGGGTAATGTTTATTAAGTGTGGTGAATAACAATGGCAGACATTAGTACATACATCCAGTGGATCCAAAACGCACAGTATGGGGAAGATGTCAGAGCGGCAATAATCAATGCTATCACAAAGATTAACGAAGATAATGAATCTTATGAAAATGTTAAAAAGAAAATCCTTGAAACAGAAGCTATTTATGATGAATATGCAAAGCTGTCAGAGCGTTATGCAGTAGGTAGAGATGAGGTACCAGAGTCATTAACAGATAATGCAAAATATTATGCAGGTAAATCGAAAGATTATGCGGAATCTGTGTTGGGTAAGGCAGTCATTGCAAAAAAAGAGATAGATCAATATGTAGAATCCAAAGAAAGTGAACTGAAAGGTGAGACTGGAAATGTATTTTTTGCGGCATTCAAGGTAATTAATGGGAGACTTATAATGTATAGTGACCCGGAAGTTGACAAAGTTCATTTTTTTAGATCAGGAAGCAGATTGAAATACAGAATAAATTTATAGGGGGTAAGTATGAGTACAACAAATAATTATTCTGAAACAGATTTAGGTAATGTTTCCCCAAATCCATGCGGGGAATATTCAGATGAGAAAGAATATGAATACTTGGATTTGATATCACTGAACGGTGGTTCATACTTATGTATCATTGAACTTGGAAAAACTGTTAGTAATGTACCACCGAATGAAGGTAAAAATTCAGATACATGGCAGTGTGTTGCACTTCCGGGTGATCTGACACCAGAATATGTTTCCATGCATGATCATGTTGTTAATTTAGCTGAACAAGTAGAAGCTGATGCTGAGGAAGTTCGCAAAGCAAATGTAAATGTATCAAATATAAAAATTAACGTTGAGCAGATGCAAGAACAGACAAGGCAGTCTGCTGAATCTGCTGAACAGAGTAAAGAAAATGCGGCAGGTTATGCAGAAAGTGCAGAATTATCAAGACAAGCTGCGAAAATAGCAGAACAGAATGTGAATGCGCAGGTATCTGGATTTGATAATCATGTCTTACAAAAAACTACAGAATCAGAGGAAGATATTGAAGCTGTACGCATTGCAGCGAATAAAGCAATATTGGCACAGCAGAAAGAATCTATACAACATGTAAAAGACCAGACAAGTCAATACATATCAGATCAGGAAGCACAGGCTAAAACCAATATCGAAAACTATACTGGTGAACAGATAAATAATGTTAATCAGGCAGTCAATGTTGTAAAAGGACAATTACAGGGAGTAATCAATGAAGCATTAACAGAAAAAAGTGATTTGTCTGTAGTTGTTAATGATGCAAATACTGCAAAAGAAAAGTTACAGGGTGTTGTTGACAATGCAGATAATTTAAAGAATGAATTAAACGATTCTATATCATCAGGTGTAACCACAAAACAAAATTTGGATGAATCTACAAATAAAGCGAATACTGCAAAACAATCCTTGAATGCAGAAAATGCATCAGCCACTTCTAATCTGGAAGAGTTAAGAAATGAGAACTTTAACAGTCAGGAAATTCTTGCAGGTGTTGCTGATTTAAGAGCTTACCTTGGTTTGTCTGATGAAGATATTCTTGGTGTGCAGGTGGACTATAAAAATAAAACATTTACAAGGCTTGCAGGTGCGGTCAATCTGACAAATGGTTCAGATTTTGACCGTTTTTCTATGTTTGGTGGACGTAGACGATGCAATGTTGCTGACGATGGAACTATTGTTGCATGGTATGGTGATGCTGATTATGCAGAAGATGGTTCTATGGGTCAGGTCATGGTATATCAGCCAAAGTTTTATTACTTGGTTTGTCCTGTTGTGTATGACCCTATTGATACGGGTGTTGGTTACCATTTGCGTAAGGCAAACTATTATGTTTCAGAAAAACCCCGTGCAGGTTTCCGGCTGCATCCGGCATTTTATGATGCAAATGGAAATGAAATTGATTACTTCCTGACTTCTGCATATGAAGGTAGTATTTTTGATGTTTCTGCTGATGCATTCTTGATGAATGATGAACAGGTCATGACCGTTTCAGAAGATAAGTTTTGCAGTATTGCAGGTGTAAAACCTGCATCCGGATTAACCCAAAATCTGACAAGACCAAATATTGAACAGATGGCAAAGAACAGGGGTGACGGTTGGCATGGTGATCTGATCAAACAGGTTTCTGCTGAACAGATGCTTATGATCATTGAAATGGGTATGATGAACTTGCAGACAGCTATTGCACAAGGTATTGTTTCCATTTCTGATAACAGTGCATACAACTGTTCTTCACTTACTGGAAGTACAGCAAGTATTGGAAACGGTACAGGCAGGGCAACGGAAACCATCAATGAAAAAGGCGGTGCAACCACTACTGAAACAGCAGATGGAAAAACAGCCGTTTGTTGGAGAGGAAAAGAAAATTTCTGGGGTAACATCTGGAAATTTGTCTATGGTATCAATATTTGGGGTAATGGTTCGATGGGTGGCGGTCAGCCATACATTTGCAATGATTTCAATTTTGCTGAATCAAGAAACAGTGAAAACTATGAAGCTGCCGGGTTTACCGTGACAAATGCAAATGGCTATGTTTCAGCAATGGGATATTCAACAACCTGTGACTGGTTATTCATTGCATCTGAATGTTTGGGGAACAGTTCACTTCCTGTTGGTGACTATACTTATATTACCGTAAACCTGAATGGTTACCGTATCACTCTATTGGGCGGTTGCTGGAATGATGGCGGTAATGCGGGTGCTTTCTATTGGGATCTTAGTAACGGTGTTGGTCTTCGTTATCGGTATTTCGGGGGTCGCTTGGTATATATCCCAACAAAAGACAGTGCTGTTTACAATGCTGCTATTGCTTCGTGGAAAGAACAGATGGCAGCATAATTAGTTTAATATTTAGGTTGAAAGGTTTTCTGATATTTGTTATAGCCTGTAACGAAAAACCATTAAAACAATCACTCAATTAGGCAGTAACTGGAATAATGGCAGTAATGCAGGTACTTTCTATTGGAATCTTAATAACAGTGTTGGTAATCGTAATCGGAATATCAGGGGTCACTTAGTAAATTGCAAGGTTCAGCCGGGGTTCAATTCCCCGGCTGATTCTATAAATTGTGGTAACCTTTCAACCGTGCCACTTGGCAAAAAAGAAAAATAGACGGTGCATGACAACCGAAAGGAATACCGTCTTACTCGAAGAAAAGAGGAAATGTCAACCGTATTTACCGGGTACATTGTACTGACTGAAATTCGGTTTTGCAAATACCAAAAATGGATGAAACGATATGATCACTTATTTGAAAAGATTTATGACATTGAAAATTTAAGAAAAGCACATCAACACGCAAAGAAGGGAAAGGGTTGGTATAAGGAAATCATTGAGATTGATAAAGACCCTGACAAGTACCTGAAACAGATTCAGGAAATGCTTATCAATCACACATACCATACTTCTGAATATGAAATCTTTTATAAGAAAGAAGGTAAGAAAAACAGGAAGATTTATAAACTTCCTTATTTTCCTGACCGTATATGTCAATGGGCTATTTTGCAGGTAATTGAACCGTGCATCATAAACAACCTGACGGCAGACACATATTCAGCTATTCCCGGCAGGGGAATCCATAAAGCACTGTTTAAATTACAAGATGCAATGTGGAACCACACAGAAGATTGCAGGTTCTGTTTGAAACTGGATGCAAGACACTATTATCAGTCAGTGAATCATGAATTGTTAAAACAGAAGTATGCAAGAATGTTCAATGACAATGATCTGCTTTGGTTGTTGAATGAAATCATAGACAGCACCACAACAGCGGATATTGAAGATTTAACAGCAATCTATTTGTTAGAAGAAGATATTGACCCTGAAACTGGTATTCCTATTGGAAATTATCTTTCACAGTATTCAGGCAATTATTACTTTTCCAGTTTTGACCACTGGATAAAAGAGGTAAAACACGTCAAGTATTACTTCCGTTATATGGATGATATTGTCATATTCGGAAAAACCAAAGAAGAACTTATTGAATTGAAGAAAGATATTGATGTTTATTTCAAGAATGAACTTAAATTGAACATCAAAGACAACTGGCAGGTATTCCCATCATATGTAAGGGGTGTTGACTTCTTAGGGTATAGAACTTTTCTCAATCATACCTTGTTGAGAAAATCAACCTGTTTGGATATGGAAAGAAAACTTACCGCAATCAGGAAGAAAGTGGAATCAGGGAACATGATGAACTATTCTGAATGGTGCTGCATTAACAGCTACAGAGGATGGTTAAAACATTGTGATTCTTTCAGATTACAACAAAAGTATGTTGTACCGCTGTTACCTTATGCGGATGAATACTATATATGCAACATAAAACCAGAAAAGAAGAAAGAAGGTAAAAAGGCAGCATGATTGATTATGGTAAACAGAGAAGTACAGTTGAACCGTTGGAACTGGAACTTACAGAAACAAGGGTTTTTGTTTCTTCCAACATCATCCCGGTAAATGAGCCGGGAACAGAAGAACAGCCGGGGTTCGTTGGTTGGGAATTTGATCTGATTGAATACACCAAGGACGAATACATCAAAATTCAGGCTGAAAAGAATGCAGCACTGGAACAGCAGGTCACTGACACACAGCTTGCATTGTGTGAAGTGTATGAATTGATGGGCTAATGAAGGGGGTGAACAGTCATGGCAAAAGTTTATGCTGATCTGATCAGAAAGGGTTTGAAAACTATTGATGATGTGCCGGATAAGTTAAAAGCGACAGTTCAGGCAATTTTGGACAAGACCGAAAACGGTGGTGATAACTGATGTTATGTCAGCTAATCATAAAAATATTATTCAGAAAGGATGTGGCAGAAATGGCAGTTGTTTATGCAACCCTGATCATCAAGGGAAAGAAAACCTTTGCTGATGTTCCTGACAGAATTAAGGACAAAGTGAAGGAAGTTCTGATTGACTTAGATTGTGGCGAATTAGCCGAGTAAGTCAACACATAAGGAAATTATCACAAGCACGATTATAACCGCTATATGACCATTATATGAGGTCACAGCGGTTATTTTTGTGCAATCAAACAGACAGAAAGGAACTAACAAAAATGAAAGAAGGACTTTGTACAGGTATCGGTGTGGTTGGTGGTTTTATTGCTTCTTTATTCGGTGGATGGGATGCAGCTTTGATCACCTTATTGATGTTTATGGCTATTGATTATATTTCAGGTCTGATTGTTGCAGGTGTTTTTCACAACAGCAACAAAACAGAAACTGGAACACTTGAAAGCAAGGCAGGTTGGAAAGGTCTTTGCAGGAAATGCATGACATTACTTTTTGTACTGATTGCATACCGTCTTGATTTGGCTTTGGGTGTGGCTTATATCCGGGATGCGGTAATTATTGGATTCATGGCAAATGAATTGATTTCTATTGTGGAAAATGCCGGGTTGATGGGTCTGCCACTTCCGGCAGTGATCACCAAGGCTATTGACGTGCTGACCAAAAAGGCAACGGAGAGTGAGGTAAAATAAATGTCAAAAAAGAAAGGTATTGACATTTCTTATTGGCAGGGTGATGTAAACTTTGCGAAAGTCAAAGCTGACGGTGTTCAGTTTGCTATCGTTCGTGAAGGTTACAGACAGACCGTTGATAAGAAATTTCATGAATATGTACAGGGGTGCAAAAACAACGGCATCCCTGTTGTTGGTGTTTATCATTTCAGCTATGCCCTGAACGTTGATCAGGCAAGAAATGAAGCAGCATTTTGTATTGAACAGGTAAAGAAAGCAGGTCTTGGTAAAGATACTGTTATTTTCTTTGATTTTGAGTATGACACAATCACAAAAGCGAAAAATCAGGGTGTGACGCTTGGTTCCAAGGAATGCAATGCACACACCAAAGCATTTTGTGAGTATGTCACAAGTCAGGGATATAAAGCAGGTATCTATGCAAACCTTGATTATTACAAAAATATGTATGACAAGGAACTGCTGAAAAAATATATTTTCTGGCTTGCTGATTATTCTGGTGAAGCTGACTTTGCTTGTGCTTTCCACCAGTACACAAACAAAGAAAAAGTAAACGGAATCAACGGAAACGTTGACATGAATTATTCTTATGAAACCACAGAGGAAGTGAAAAATATGAGTAAAGCAGAAAAAGCAATTCAACAGATGGAAGCATGGGCTGCTGATGATTCACACGGTTATGATCAGATTTACCGTTGGGGTGAAAAGGGTGACTATGATTGTTCTGCTGCCGTTATTCAGGCTTGGGAAAATGCAGGTGTTCCTGTAAAATCCAACGGGGCAACATATACTGGAAATATGCTGTCAGTGTTCAAAAAGTGCGGATTCAAAGACGTAACCGCTTCTGTAAACCGTACCACTGGTGCAGGTCTGATCAGGGGTGACGTGCTTCTGAATACTTCACATCATACAGCAATGTATTGTGGCAATGGTAAAGAGGTTGAAGCAAGCATAAATGAAAAAGGAACCGCAACGGGTGGCACACCGGGAGATCAGACCGGGAAAGAATTTCTTATCAGATCATACCGCAATTATCCGTGGACGAACGTTTTACGTTATGCTGAATCTGGTTCTAATGATCAGGGTGCAAAGAAATCTGTTGCAGAAGTTGCAAAAGAAGTGATCAACGGTGTTTGGGGTAACGGGGATGCAAGAAAGACAGCCTTGACCAATGCCGGGTACGATTATTCAGAAGTTCAGGCAGCAGTAAACAAGCTGCTGAAAGGTGAGACTGTAACACCTTCAAAATCTGTTGCTGAAATTGCACAGGAAGTCGTTGACGGTAAATGGGGAAACGGTGAAGATCGGAAAAAGAAACTGGAAGCAGTAGGTTACAATTATTCTGATGTTCAGGCAAAGGTGAATGCTTTGCTGAAAAAGTCCGTTGACCTGACAGCCATTGCAAAAGAGGTAATCAACGGTAAGTGGGGGAATGGTGAAGAACGTAAGAAAAAACTGACTGATGCCGGGTATGACTACGAAGCAGTACAGGCAAAAGTAAACGAATTGCTGTAATGTGGTGGCAATGCCACCCATTTGCCACCGAATGAAACATATCTTGAAAAGCCTTTAAAAGCGTTAAAATCTGAACCATTGAAAAAACCGCTATTTTACGGTATTATTAAGGCTGTAAAAAGCCGTACAATAATGAACTTTTTCGTGTTTAGATATACAGGGCATGTGGAAACGGTTTGCTGTCTGGTGAGGGAAACGGTCAACGACAATGAGATAGAATATATGCACGTAGATTATGAGCCGGAAGATGCTGAATATCTTAAAGGTATCAAGGGTTCTGCGACCTATGCAGAGATTAAAGCATGGATTAAGAAGCAGTACAATGTTTCTGTATCATCGTTATACATTGCTCAGTGTAAGAGTATGTGTGGTTTTGAGAAGCGTGATAATTATAATACAGGTGCCGAAGGTCATAAGGTGCCGAATTGTCCGGCTGAGAAGCGAGAGCTGATTATGAAGGCGTTTAAGCATTTCAAAATGATATAAGGTGAGATATGAAAAGACCGTCCGTGTGGCGGTCTTTTTTCTATGCTGTGAAAAAAAATTTTTGAGCTGGATACGTTGATAGATAACACGTTTAAAGAAAATAGTGAAAAGTTGGGTAGGAAAGTCTTGAAATTAAGATTGAGGGCTGTTAAAATAAGATAAAACAAGGTAAATACAGGTAAAAAATGGAGGTTATAGAGATGGCAGGTACAGCAGGAATTCCTTTTGGAGAACGTAAATATTTAACGATAAATGATACATCAGCATACATGGGACTAGGTGTCACAAAGCTGAAAAATATCATCAAGGGTGGGGAATTTAAGGAGTATATCACCGTTGGTAAATCAAACAAAGTTATGATTGACCGTGCAGCTTTTGAAAAATGGGTTGTTGAAAAAGGTCACATTTAAGAATACATAAAAAAATAGCAACTGTGATTGACGGTCACTGTTGCTATCAAGGAAGTCAGTGTCATTTGAAAGGACGTGCCAAGACTTCATACATTTCGTATTTATGCTCATATATTAGCATATTTTGGCACTGACTTCAATAGTAAAACGTAGATTTTATACAGAAAATTAAACTCATTGAAGAAAGGACGTGTTAATATATGGCACATACGCAGTTAGATACAATTAGACAAGCTACAAGAGATTATCTTGTATCAATTAAAGGCACTACACCGGCTCCGGCTGATGTTGAAGAAGGCATTTTGGCTCTTACAAAAAATTATTTTGATTTATATAATGCAGCCGCTGAAAAAGGCGCAAGATGGAGAATTCCAACGAAATTAATGCCTATTCAGGTTGCTGAAATCATTGAGAGTTTATATCAGGTCGCATTGATTGAACTGGTCGATAAAGGCGGTTCTGAGCTGAGAACACAGTCTGCTGTTCTTGGTATTTATCAGGAATCTGGAGAATATGAAGGCTTGTATGATTGTACAGAAGCAACATTTGAAAAGCTGGCTGGCAGATATTGCTATGGAATGTCTGCAAAAGACAGAACTGAGATGATTAAGCATCTCAGACTGATTGCACCGCATGTAAAACTTTGCAGAAAGCCGAATCTGATTGCAGTTAATAATGGCATTTTTGATTATAATACAAAGGTGTTGATGCCTTTTACGCCGGATTTTGTGTTTGTCACAAAGTCAAGAGTTGATTATAATCCGAATGCAAGGAATGTTGTGATTCACAATCCTGTAGATAATACAGACTGGGATGTTGAGAATTGGGTGTGTTCATTGTCGGATGACCCTGAGATTGTCAATACGCTTTGGGAAGTGATGGGTGCAATTATTAGACCAAATGTACGCTGGAATAAATCAGCATGGTTTTATGCTGAATCAGGTAACAATGGTAAGGGAACGCTTTGTGAGCTTATGAGAAATCTTTGTGGTGATGGTACGGCTGTGTCATTGCCATTGGCTGATATGAGCAAAGATTTCTTGCTTGAGCCGCTTGTAAATGCATCAGCTATCATCGTTGATGAGAATGATGTCGGTACATACATCGACAAGGCTGCGAATTTGAAAGCAATCATTACCAACGATGTGATTCAGATTAACCGTAAGTTCAAGACGCCGATTACATATCAGTTCCATGGATTCATGGTACAGTGTCTGAATGAGCTTCCAAGAGTGAAAGACAAGTCTGATTCGTTTTTCAGAAGACAGCTTTTCATTCCGTTTACAAAGTGTTTTACAGGAGCAGAACGACGTTATATCAAAGACGATTATTTGAGTAGAAAAGAAGTATTGGAATATGTATTGTATAAAGTTCTGAATATGAACTACTATGAACTGTCTGTACCGGAAGCATGTAAAGATGCATTGCAGGAATATAAAGAGTTCAATGACCCAGTACGTCAGTTCATGGCAGAAATCATGCCACAGTTACAGTGGGATTTTGTGCCATTCACATTCCTGAGGGATTTATACACAGCATGGTATAAGAAGAATGTGGGTGATAAGGATTGTTCAAAATCTATGAAGACACTGGTAAAAGATATTTTGAATATTCTGCCGGAATACCCTGATTGGAAATGTGATGACAAAGACAAAAGTATTAGACCTGGTAATAAGATGGACAAGCCGGAATGGATGATTGATGAGTACAAGTTGGAAGACTGGTACAGTCAGACATACAAAGGTAATGATAGGGATAAAAAATGCCGTCCGTCTTTGAAGGCATATTACAGAGGTATTCACAGAGTATGATATTGATTGAGATGATACAGAGAATGTATCATCTCTTTTTTTTTGTGGCACTAACTTTTGATATACAGAAAAAAATGTGGCACTTGTGGCACCAACTACGTGATACAGAAGTGAAATGTGGCAGTAAAATATGGATGTGGCACCTTTTGTGGCAGTTACTGCCACAAATGTGGCACCAACTGGTGCCACATCAAATCCGTTGACTGGTACTTGATTTAAGCGATTTGGCACTTTTTTTGTGGCAGTAAAAAAAAGTTACTGCAACATCAAATCCGTTGATACGTAAGGAAATTATCCATTTGTGGCAGTTGTGGCAGTAAAAATATAGGTTAATTTTAGAAAATATATATAAAATACAAATCTATTGTGTATCAACGTATTTGATTGTATCATTTTGATGTTAAGTAAAAACGGTATTTTACTTTGTATCACTATGATATTATGTGTATGATTGGATAAAGTGTAATACTATCAATGGATTTATCGAATTTGGGTGTAAAAATATGTGTTAAAAATTATTTATAAAAAAGCTACATGCGATTTGGTGCCACAAGTGCCACAAATCGACAAATCCGTTACTGGGTAAGGGATTTGATGTTGCAGTATCATTTTTCGTACTGCCACATATTTTTTCTAAATCGGCTGAATGTGTTGCTGGGTACTGGATTTAGCGTTGCAGTAGTTGGTGCCACAAATGTGGCAGTAACTGACACATGTATGATTTTTTTTATTTTTTTCTATTTTTCGAGTTTCGGTATAAAAAACGGTATAAAAACTTTTTATACTCTGAATCTATTATCAGCCAACGGATTTATCATTTTTGGTTATATCCGGTATAAAAACTGAAAATCGTTTTTATACCGTGAATCTGTTGCCCAGTAAAGTATTTGTCTTAAAGTATAAGAAGTATAAGAAAAATTTAAGTCAATTATACGAGAGAAAATAAAAAATGCTTAAAAACCTTGATTTATAAGCATTTTACTTTGTATCATGTTGATGTTATCTATAAATATGTTTTACTTTGTATCATATTGATATTATGTGTATGATTGGATAAATGTGTTGATACATAAGGATTTTAAGTATATTTATGGGGTATTCTATGTATGATATTTTTTATATAAAAAAGATTTTGAAATTTTATTATACTTTTTATACGGAACCCATAAATACCTTATGTATCAACGGTTTTAACGGGATAAGTTGAAAAAATCATTTTTATACCGAGAGTGTGAAAAACGATAAATCCAGTACCCAGTAACGGATTCACGGTATACAAAGTTTTTATACCGAAAAACAGTTTTTTCACTGTATGATGAAAATATTAGCAATTTCTTTGTATCATAATGATACTATGTGCTGGTTTTTTAGCATTTTACGGTGAATACATGACATGTAGAACACATGATTTACACATACTATCATTATGATATTATGTGTAATTTGGATAAATCCGTTGATACGTAATGGATTTGTATTTAGTGTAGACTAAAATAAAAATGTTATATATATGTTCCCAAAAAACGTGCTACACGTGCTACAAAACACATAAATCCCTTACCCAGTACTGGATTTATGCGTAGCACGTTGTTTTTTTTGTCTGCTACACTGTCTGCTACAAAAACGCTGAATGTGCTGCTGGGCACTGGATTTATGCGTAGCACGAAACGTGCTACATTTTTTTGGCTTCTGTATTTTCAAATGCTGATAATATCTATCATCACATTTTTCCTGTATGCAGTTAGCAGAACAATTCAAAACCCATCGTTTAACATGCCGTATGACGTCACCACGCGTATAAAATCATTAATCTGTAAAATTCCTCGATTTTATATGAAAATCTTCACCACGCGGTCATACGGCACCTTAAAACGCTATATCTATGATTTTCTGTGTATTACACGAAAAAATAATCCCTACTCGTTTCCGGGTAGGGATTTTGTTTACTTACTGAGCTGACCTTTTGTAGCCATGTACACTTTAGCATTGCTCCAATCTGGATGAGCTGCTCTCATGTTTCTGTAAACCTTCTTAAAAGTGTTCTTTGCTTTGTTCCATTCTTTTGCTGTCATAATCGTAATCTCCTTTTCTTTTTGTGTATGATTAATCTTTGATTATTTTCACAATGAAACCCGTTAGACTGCGTAAGCAGTATTGTTAAAAGACCATCTTTGATGGATTAAATGGAGACCGAAGGTCACAGAAAGTTCTGTTGTATTCTGCTGGAATAACATAAACATGCCATCTGATGCACCGTATGACGTCACCACGAGCATAAAATGTAAATTCTGTAAAATTATACGTTTTTCGTTAAAATCATCGTTACACATGATTTTCAGGCGTTATACGACTATATACAAAAAATAACCCACAGAGCCTGCTAAGCTCCGTGAGTTCTTAAATCTTTCTCCATGGTGATGGATTTTTTCCCCATGCGGCTAACGTCGGATGGTCTAATTTTGACCATGGTGTTGAATAATTGCCATCGTCTTTGATGATTAAGTCAGCGAATGTAATATCATAAATGATATCATGACATGCGTCCACTATTTCTCTTTGTCTTTTGACACCTGTCAGTGTTGGATAGTTCTTATCTACACGTTTTGCAGCATCACGCATTAATCGTTCGTATCCTGGACGATTGATTTTGGCAACGCGGAAATTTCGATATAGCTGAACGCGTACTACGCTTTCTGTATCATCTTCTGGAATGATATCTTTAAAAAGCTTTATCACATCGCCTGCATGTGTTACATCATAAGATTTTTTTTCTTCGTCATAATAAAATACCATAGTTTCCAAGCTCCTTTGTATATAAACGTTTCACGATGATTTTCAATCATTACAGAATGACGCCCGTCGATGTGACGATAGTCACATCTTTTACAATCCTGTTTACAGGATTGATTTTTTGTTGGAGATTTTATAAGAAACACATTGAAAAACGCACGTTTATGTGCTAAAATGCGTTTATAGGGTAGGAAAACAAAAACAAGTTGCGTAGCAGATATCTTGATTTTGTGTGAATACTCTTGTCACTCCTTGTATGGGAGTGTGAATTGAAATATGTTTGGAGATGTGGAGAAATGTTTTAAATGTCACTCCTGTATAGGAGTGTGAATTGAAATAATTTCATACAGCATAACATCGCATCGTGTGTCACTCCTGTATTGGAGTGTGAATTGAAATTGAGTGTAAAAAACACCATGGGCAAAATATGGCACATAAATTGGTCAAATTTTGGTCCTATTTTGCCCATAATTTGCACCATATTTTTCCCATCAAAATTTTTTTGAACAATCTGCTGAAAATGCAGTTTTTATATATTTTATATTTATCATGTAGATATCTAATGACTATAAAATATCTACTTAATATATATATTTATATTCCCTTTTAAAACCCATGGATTTTTCCATGGGCATTTTTTGTGCCATAAATTGGTCCTATTTTGACCAAAATATGGCACATGTTTTGCCCAAAATTTTCCCATCATTTAAAATCATGATTTTGTGACACACGATGAAATTGACATACACTGTATTTTGGGTAGGAAATTTCATGTATCCTATTGCAATTCATATCTGTATCTATTATAATGTTTATAGATATTAAATAGATATTCAATAGATATAAAATATATATAAAATAGATACAACGTATATATAAAAGGAGTGATTTACATGAAAACAGTAGTATTCGTATCCGAGAAGGGCGGGGTAGGAAAGACACGTTTATCAGATGAATTGTATTATTACTATACAAGACAGAATGTTCCAACGTCTTTATACAGTTTCGATGGACAGTACAAAAATCGTAATAATGACAAGAAAGTAGATAATCCAACCGTGGCGGTTGTCGATACACCGGGACGCATCATGGATGATAAGACTGTACAGACCATCCAAGGTGCTGATGTGGTTGTGATTCCGGTACGACCAACAGGTGGTAACATCGAAGCATTTACGCGTACAGTGTCTCTTGTAAAGAAGAATACAAACTGTCCGATTGTCATTGCTGTCAATGGTGTCAACAGATTTACAGCATCCGTGTCATTTATGGAATGGCTGCAGAAATACAGACAGAAAGAGCATCTGGATACTGTATTGACCATTCCACAGTCAGAAGTTCTCGTTCAGGCTGAGAACTGTCGCTGTTCTGTCAACGAAATCAATAAGCATTCTCCAGCAGCACAGGCTGTAAACAACTTGTGTTCCGAAATCAGCTATCTTGCCAAGGTGCCTGTACAGCAGCAGCCGAAGGCAAAGAAGAGCAAGAAACTGGTTGCAAAATAAATATTCAGTATCTATAATATAGATATGTAATATTTATTTTTAGACGAACATGCAGAAGTAAGGAGATGATTGAGATGCCAAGAGCAAAAAAGAATATGACAAGTCTTTTAGACAGTTTTGAGAGTGATACAGAAAAAGAACATGATGCAGCAGTGACAGCAGCATCGAAGACACCGAAGAAAACAGTCGGCGGTGATACAAGAGCAACAGCACTTGTATCAATGACGGTTGATGAAAAAGAACGGCTGACAACAAAAGCAAAGGCACACGGCTTGAGCTTGTCTGCATTTTTCAGATTGGCTGCTGATGAATACATGAACAATCACAATTGGTAATATATGGGTATATGGATGTGGAGTGGAATGCGCAGTAGCAGTAGCCGATTTTGTGGTTATGTGGGTAACTCGGAGAGTTATCCATATATCCATCAAAATAGATATAGAATATATATCGTATAGATATTAAATATATACAAAAAGGAGAAAAACATAATGGCGAATAGTGATGAGTTAATTACAAGCGTTGGTAAAAATTCCAACGATACAGCAGCTCTTGTATGGTCTGTTGCTGATGACCTTGTAGGAGCATATAAACCTCATGAATATGGTCTTGTTATTCTGCCGATGACAGTAATCAAGCGTTTCCATGATTGTTTGCTGCCAACACATCAGGCAGTTCTTGATACATACAAGAAAGTAGAAAAGCTGGCTGTAAAAGATGGTTTCCTGCGTAAAGCGTCAGGCTATCAGTTTTACAATACAAGTCCATTTACGTTCAAGACATTGATTGCTGACCCTGAAAATATCGTAGATAATTTCAAGGCGTATCTGAATGGATTCTCTGATAACATTCAGGACATTCTTGCCCGTATGGACTTTGATGCCCAGATTAAGCATATGGAAGAAGCAGGTCTTCTGTATCAGGTAATTTCTGATTTCTGTACAGATAAGGGTGATTTCTCACCTGAGAAAATCAGTGCGGTTGACATGGGATATGTGTTTGAAAATCTTGTTCGTAGATTCTCTGAATCGTATAACGAAGAAGCAGGAGCACATTTCACAAGCCGTGACATCATCTATCTGATGAGTGACCTTCTTGTGGCTGGTGATGAATCAGCATTTACAGGAGACGGTATTTCAAAGACTGTTTATGATATGACCATGGGAACATCTCAGATGCTTACCTGTATGGAAGAAAGATTGAAGCAGATGGATGCAGATGCAGACGTTACTGTATTCGGTCAGGAGTTCAATCCATTTACATTCGGTATTGCAAAGGCTGATATGCTTATCCGTGGCGGTGACCCTAACAATATGCAGTTCGGTGATACCTTGTCTGATGACAAGTTCAGCGGATATAAGTTTGATTATATTATCAGCAATCCACCATTCGGTATTCCGTGGAAACGTGAGGAAAAAGAGGTCACAGCGGAATTTAAGAAAGGTACTGCCGGAAGATTTGCACCGGGACTGCCAGCAAAGGGTGACGGACAGCTTCTGTTCATGCTGAACGGTCTTGCAAAGCTGAAAGATGATGGTCAGATGGCAATTATCCAGAACGGTTCATCTTTGTTCAATGGTGATGCTGGTTCCGGTCCTTCTGAGATTCGTAGATATTTAATCGAGAATGATTGGCTGGATGCGATTGTACAGTTGCCAAACAATGCTTTTTACAATACAGGCATTGCAACATATATCTGGATTGTAATGAAGAATAAGCCTGTGGCACATCAGGGCAAAGTACAGCTGATTGATGCATCTGCTTGTTGTTCAGCAAGACGTAAGAATATCGGTTCAAAGAACGTAGATATTACAAAGGCTTGCCGTGATTTGATTATTGAAGCGTATGGCGCATATGTAGACGGCACATATAATGGTGTAGATGAAAATGATAATGCAATCATTGTAAAGAGTAAGGTTATGGATGCCATTGACCTTGGATATAACAAGATTGTAGTCGAAACACCTCAGCTGGATGAAGATGGAAATATCATCATGAAGAAAAAGAAACCAGTAGCCGATACATCAAAACGTGATACAGAGAATGTGCCGCTTGCAGAAGATATTGATGCTTATTTTGAACGTGAGGTCATTCCGTACAATCCGCAGGCTTGGATTGATAAAGCCAAAACAAAAGTAGGATATGAGATTCCGTTCACCAGAACATTCTATGAATACAAGCAGATTGAGCCATCAGATGTGATTGCAGCACGTATTGAAGAACATGAAAAGAGCTTGATGGCGAAATTGCATGATTTGTTCGGGGGTGAATGATTATGGCAATGATTAGACCTGAAACGGAAATGAAAGATAGTGGTGTACAGTGGTTAGGAAATATTCCAAAAGAGTGGAGTGTTGGTAAGGTTAAGCATGAATTTTATGCTACAAAAACGATTGTTGGAGATAAGGTCAATGATTATGAACGTTTGGCACTTACTCTTAATGGTGTAATTAAGCGTTCTAAAGATGCAGGTGATGGTCTTCAGCCTGAGAAGTTTGATGGGTATCAAATTCTGAAAGAACACGAACTTGTTTTCAAACTTATTGACCTTGCAAATGTATCTACAAGTAGAGTTGGTTTATCACCATACACAGGCATTGTTTCGCCTGCATATATTGTATTGCATCATCGTAAAGATATGAATCCTCGTTATGGTGAATATTATTTTTTATCAATGTGGATGAATGAAGTATTCAATCATATTGGTGGTGACGGTGTTCGTAGTGCGCTTAATGCAAAAGACTTGTTAAATATTCCATATTTGAAAGTTTCGCCAGATGAACAGCAAGCTATTGCCGATTATTTGGACGAAACTTGTTCCAAAATTGATGAAATTATTGCAGAAGCAAAAGCAAGT
Organism: Sporofaciens sp. SGI.106; assembly: GCF_050314255.1. Lineage (NCBI taxonomy): Bacteria > Bacillati > Bacillota > Clostridia > Lachnospirales > Lachnospiraceae > Sporofaciens > Sporofaciens sp. SGI.106. Next base: position 105,703 of record NZ_JBNPMZ010000002.1, on the reverse strand, counting down.
ATTGATGAATATAAGGAATTGAAACAGTCTGTAATTTTTGAAGCGGTGACAAAAGGTCTTGATAAGAATGTTGAGATGAAAGATTCTGGCGTTGAGTGGATTGGAAAAATTCCAGCAAGTTGGGATGTTTTGCGAATTAAGGACATTGGTGCAGCAAGAAATGGATTGACATATTCTCCAAATGACCAAGTTGATTCAGGAAAAGGAACCTTGGTCCTTAGGTCATCAAATGTCCAAAATGGACAAATTGTATTTGATGATAATGTGTATGTGAATAAGGATATTCCTGATAATTTGATGTTAGATGAGGGTGATATTCTTATTTGTTCTAGGAATGGTAGTAGAAGGTTAATTGGTAAGAATGCGATTGTTCCAGAAAGTGGAAAATATACATTTGGAGCATTCATGATGGTGTTGAAGCCATTTAATGATAATAAGAAATATATTCATTGGATTTTGAATTCAGGTGTGTTTGGTTATTATTTGCCAATGTTTTTTACATCAACAATTAATCAATTAACAAGAGAGAATTTTCGTAATATGCAAATCCCGTATTGTATGGATGTAAATGTGCAAAAAGATATTGTAGAATATCTTGATAAAAAATGTGAGTTGTTTGATTCTCTCATTGCTGAAAAAGAATCTCTTATCAATGACCTTGAAACATACAAGAAATCACTGATTTACGAAGTGGTAACAGGAAAAAGAAGGGTGGTATAACCTATGGATGAAAATGAAAAACAGTTTGAATCCAATATCGAAGCCTTTCTTATCTCACCTGATGGTGGATATGAAAAGGCAACAGATGCTGGATATACTTCATCTTATGGTATGGCGTTGGATATTCATACACTGGTTGGGTTTGTGAAAGCAACCCAGCCTACCCAGTGGCAGCGTTTTGAAAAACAGTGTAATTCTGACCCGTACAAGAAGTTTTATAAATGTTTTGAAGATGCCGTACAGATGGATGGCTTGCTGTCTGTCATGCGACATGGATTTAAACATCGTGGAATGGATTTTAAGGTTTGTTATTTTAAGCCTGAATCCACTCTGAATGATGTTGCTGTAAAAAGATATGAGCAGAATGTGTGTCAGTGTATCAGACAGTGGCACTATTCAGAGCAGAACAACAATTCAGTTGATATGATGCTTGCAATCAACGGTATTCCAGTGGTTGCGATTGAATTAAAGAATCAGCTGACAGGTCAGACGGTAGACAATGCAAAATTGCAGTGGCAGTATGACCGTGACCAGAGGGAACCTGCATTTTGGCTGAATCATCGTATTCTGGCATATTTTGCAGTAGACCTGTATGAAGCATGGATGACTACAGAGTTGAAAGGTACAGATACATATTTTTTGCCATTCAATCAGGGTTCCAACGGTGCTGGAAATGATGGTGGTGCAGGTAATCCGCAGGCAGAAGATGATAATTATGTGACATCTTATATCTGGGAAAACGTATTACAGAAAGACAGCTTGCTGGATATTATTCAGAAGTTCATCAGCTTTGAGGTGAAGACCGAAAAGAAAGATGGAAAGAATGTTACAAAGAAACGTCTGATTTTCCCTAGATTTCATCAGCTGGATGTAGTACGTAAGCTGATTGCTGATGTGCGTGAGAATGGTTCAGGGAACAATTATCTGATTCAGCACTCAGCTGGTTCAGGAAAGTCAAACTCTATTGCATGGACGGCGTATCGTCTGGCATCCTTGCATAATGATGATAATGAGCCTGTATTTACATCGGTTGTTATCGTAACTGACAGACGTAATCTGGATGCACAGTTGCAGGAGACAATTACAGGATTCGACCATACACTTGGCAGTGTGTGTGCGATTGATGAAAAGAAATCCTCTAAGGATTTAAAGGATGCATTGAACGCCGGAAAGAGAATCATTGTAACAACATTACAGAAATTCCCAGTCATTTATGAAGAAGTGGATGATACAACAGATAAGCGATTTGCGATTATCGTGGATGAAGCACATTCTTCACAGACTGGTTCCTCTGCAATGAAATTGAAGGCTGCACTTGCGGATGTATCGGATGCTCTGAAAGAGTATGCGGAACTGGAAGGAAAAGCCGAAGATGAATTGTTGGATGACAATGACCGTCTGGTGCGTGAGATGATTGCTCATGGAAGACATAAGAATCTTTCATTCTTTGCGTTTACAGCAACACCAAAGGGTGCAACATTGGAGATGTTCGGTACAGAATGGAATGATGGTTCTTATCATCCATTCCATGTATATTCGATGCGTCAGGCAATCGAAGAAGGATTCATTCTGGATGTTCTTCAGAACTATACAACGTATAGAACGTGCTATCAGATTGCGAAGAACACAAAGGATAATCCTGATGTTCCGCAGTCAAAGGCATTGAAGACAATCAAGAAATACGAAGAGCTGCATCCGTATAACATTCAGCAGAAATCAGCGATTATTGTTGAAACATTCCGTAATGTAACGAAGCAGAAAATCAAGGGAAAAGGAAAGATGATGGTTGTAACATCATCGAGACTTGCTGCTGTTCGTTATTATCATGAGATTAAGAACTATTTGGAATCAAATGGTTATCATGATGTGGAAATCTTGGCTGCGTTCTCTGGTTCTATCAAAGACCCGGATGACCAGAAGGATGTTGAATGGACAGAAAGCAAGCTGAATGGTGTGAATGAATCACAGACAAAACAGGTATTTCATGATGAAGGAAATATTCTGATTGTGGCTGAGAAATATCAGACTGGATTTGATGAACCATTACTTCATACAATGATTGTCGATAAGAAATTGCGTGGTGTAAAAGCTGTTCAGACACTGAGCAGATTGAACCGTACACATCCTGATAAACAGGATACGTTCATCATTGATTTTGTGAATACAAAAGAAGATATTTTGAAAGCGTTCCAGCCGTTTTATCAGGAAACATCATTGGCTCAGGAAATCAATACTGACTTGATTTACAAGACACAAAAGATGTTGCGTGCTTTTAAAATCTATGATGATACAGACATCGAAAAGGTGAATAAAATCTATTTCGATGAGGATAAACGTAAGGCAAATAAGATTCAGGCAGCGGTGACAAATGCATTGTTACCGATTCAGCAGAAGTACAACGCATTGAATCAGGAACAGAGATACCAGTTCCGTAAACTTTGCAGAACATTTGTAAAATGGTATGGATATATTACACAGATTGTACGTATGTTTGATAAGCAGATGCATGATGAATATATCTTCTGTTCTTACTTGGCAAAGGTTGTACCAGCTGACCCTAAGATTCCGTTTGACCTTGGTGACAGAGTGAAACTTGAGTATTACAATCTTGAGAAAACTTACGAAGGTTCCATTGGTCTTGTGAAAGAAGAGAAGGGTGTTTATGAATCGGCGAAGTTGAAAAAGCCTGTGAAAATGACTGAGACACTCAGTCCATTGGAACAGGTCATTGATAAAATCAATCAGCAGTATGTAGGAAATTTTACTGATGGTGACAAGGTTGTAATTACAGCGTTGCATCAGAAATTGAAGAACAATAAAAAGCTGATGAAAGCTGCGAAGACAGATGGTCGTCAGATTTTTGAAAAGAATATTTTCCCACAGATGTTCGATGATGCAGCACAGGAAGCGTATGTTGAAAGTACGGAAACATACACGAAATTGTTTGAGGACGCTGGAAAGTATCGTGCTATCATGAGTGCGTTAGCTCAGGTAATGTTTGATGAAATGAAGAATGAAAAAGAATAAATATTGTTGATGTAATGTATAGTCCCGTGACGAGATTTAGTTCTCATCACGGGATATTTTTTTGTTTGTAATACAGAAACACGATATAAAAATAAAGTTTACACTATGGGTAGGAAAACACATCAAAATGTGTTATATTTCAAGTATCAGGGAAAGTAAGTTAACAGAATTTATATAGAAAATGGAGGTTACAGTATATGAGTAATTTAAAAAACGTTCGTGCAGAACTTGAAAAAATGAAGAAGGAAATGGCTGCGAAAGAAGCCGAACTTAAGCGTGAAGAAGCACGCCCGGTCATTGAAATTGTTAATGATGCATTGCTGAACAGTGAGACCGTACAGGAAAAAATGTCAGCGTACAGCAAGGACGAAGCACGTGTGATTGCGAAGCACATTGTGAAGAACATTGATGCCATCATCAGTGAATCACAGGGTGAAATCAATGAGCTGAGAGCAAAGAAAAAGGAACGTGCTGAAAAGAGAAAAGCTGCAAAGCTTGATAGAGAACTGGAAAAGATGGCAGCGGAAGATGACTATGAAGATGACGGCATGTACGGAGTAAACCAGTTCGAGGAACCAGACCCATACGAAACAGGACAGTTGCAGTAATGCATGTGAACAGTTGTGAAAACTGTTTGTTGTTTTGTTCGTGTTGGGGCTGAAAATAAGAGTGAGCAGGATGCGAACGAAGCATGAAGGGGTCAAGGGGAAACGAAGTTTCCCTTGCAAGTAAGTGAGCGTAAGCGAACGGTAGGGTTTTTCGGCTCCGCCGACAAACCCTATACTTGCATTTTTAAAGAAAATGGGTAGGAAACCATGTACACAAGTGTTAGGGGACAAACCCTATATGGATGTGAACATGGGGCGAAAATACACCGTTGGGGACAAACCCTATGGGTAAAACAGCAGGTATTTGAGCAAGCAGGTGAACATTGGTGCAGAAAAGCCGGATTCGGCTTTGCAAGACAATGTGAACGAAGAAAGGAGATGACTGTGAATGTCGAGTGTGAATAATACGAACGGTCCAGTTGATTTTTGGGCGGAGTTAAAGAAAAAGAAAGAGGAAGAAGCACGACAAAAGGAACAGGAAGCTCGTGAATTAGAAATGCAGTCTGCCATGCAGCAGGATGAGATTGATAATTTACCGGAGCCTGAACCAGATGATGACTTTACTGCATCCGAAGTGGTACAGGAACCGACAGGAGATGATGAAAAAGAAATCATCTCAGGCAGTAATACAGAAGAAAGCGAAGATGAAATCGGTGAAGAGGAGTTAATCAAGCTTGTAAAAATTTCAGCACGAATCAATGAGAAAGTTGATGAAGTGATGAAGGACATGGCAAAAGAATTTGATGTGCCATTCTCTCAGGTGGTAAGACTTGCGATTGATGGACATCTTGAAAAATATCTTGGAACCGTGAGATACATCGACGGTGACCAGGGCGAGTACATGAAGCGTGCAACAGCTCTGATTGCGAATGAGTTACAAGGTATCAAGACAGCGTTGAACAAGCTGGGAGTGAATGTGAACCAGATTGCAAAATGGAATAACATTGACAGACGTATCAGTCTGTTAGAGAAGCAGTTACAGACTGCGAATCCATCGGAACAGAGATACATCAATATGAGATTGCAGGAATTGCACAGAGCACAGGCGGCATGTAACTGGAGTTATTTCACACTGTTCAGTGTTGAGAAATACATGGAACAATTAGACAATGCATCAGAAAGGATTGGTAAGGAATTATGGCATACACAAGAGTAACAAGGACTGCGAACGGACATGGTGCTCTTATGTATGCATACGGAAAAGGTAAGGGACATAACGGCAGTGACTTCCGTAATGATTTGATTGCAAATGTGAATATCTTACCGGGTGTACCAGCAGAAATTCAGATGCAAAAGTATTGGAACAGAGCAAGAGCAAATCATAAAACACAGGTGATTCGTGTTGTGCAATCGTTCAGTGTACGTGAACTGAATCCAGATGAACCGGCAGACATTCTGACTGCGAACATCATCGGTCAGGAGTTTGTACAGAAATATTATCCAGACCGACAGGCGGTCGTGTTTACACAGACCGATGGTAAATCAGGATTGATACATAACCATGTCATTATCAGTGATACAGACATGACATCGAGTAGAGGTTGTGATAAACAGCAGTATTATCAGCCGACACTTGCAAAGTGGACAGATGAGATTGCAGGTCAGTATTTCGAGTTGGATTTTGGTGATACAACAGTTCCAGACAAGACAACACAGACTGAGAGAGCGAAGCGTGCACTTGGTGAATACGTATGGAAAGATGATTTGAAATCACGTATTACAGAAGCATTGAACGAGAGTGAAAGCGAAGAAGATTGGATTAAAAATCTGCCAGCTCACGGCGTGAACATCGAAGTACACGACAGCAAGAAGCGTGGAAAATATTACACGTATGAATTGATGGATACAGATGGATTCGGTGATAAAAAGATTCCTCAGAATTTAAAATCACGTTCATACAAGCTGGGAACATTGTATGATGCAGAGCATGTACAGGAGTATTTTTCTGAGAAGGAATTGGAACACAAGCATCATGGAAATCGTAATGAAGATAATGAACATGTGACGGTACAGGAAGATGAAACGAATGTGACTTTGCCAGCACAGGAAGATGTGACACCAGTGCAGCGTGCAGCGATGCTGCCGGATGCAGATGACTGGGACGAAGATGAACACGAGAGTAAATCGGATGTGAAAAGACCCGTCACCGGACGTGTAGAGATTGTTGTTCCGGATGATGTAACAAGTGTTCCTCACTATAGACCAAGTAAGAATGTGAAGGTGCGTGAGTCATATCTCAACGTGGATGAACAGGATGATATTGATGATTTGGTTCTGGACAAGTCTGAAGATAAGAGAAGTGATATTTTGGCAATGCGATTACAGCAGAAAGCAGAACGAGACAGAAAACGTAAGAAAGCAAATTCTGGTGTAGTAGAGATTCGTAAAGATATGAAATCTGTACGTGGATTGTCAACAGAGTCTGTCATGGAACGTATCAGAGGTGTACAGGATGAAAAAGATGATAGAAGTTTGTAAGGAAAGGGGTGAGCGTGATGCTAATTATTTTTTCATAAAATAATTAAATCTAACGAAAGGAGATATTCATTATGACTGATGAAGAAAGAGCAAGATTTAGAGAAAAAGCGAAGCAGAGAGCAGAAGCGGAAGCACAGAACAAAGGGATTGCACCACAGGCTCCTGTTCAGATGAATGTGCAGCAGCAGCCAGTACAGGATGAAAATGGACAGACATTTGCATATGTAGCATTTGGATGTGGTATTGCTGCGATTGTACTTATCTTTATTATGTGGTTGCTTGGTATTGCATGTGCTATTGTCGGCATTATTATGTCGCATATGGCTATTACGCATGGTTATAAAGATAACAGTATGCGAAAAATCGGATTTGTTCTGTCATGGGTAGCAATCGGTCTTTCGATTGCACTGTTCGTGTTCTCTATTGTAATGGTTTTTATAGGCGTTGGTCTTTATGGTCATGCCATAAACAGCATGTTGGATTTTTCAAATGATGCTGTAAAATCATGGGGCGGTTCAGGCGTATCCAATATGATTATGTTTTTGAGATAGTAAAACATAATACATAAGAAAAAGGACATCTGAGAAATCAGGTGTCTTTTTTACAGCCTGTTTTATATGAATTTATACGATACATCTAAATTCTATTTTTTTATCTTGAAATGAGATATAAAATCTGATAGCATAGTATATATGAATATAGACGGACGTTTATATTAGTATATAAAAAGAGGTGATACATAGTGATTTATGGATATGTGAGAGTATCTACAGATAAACAGAATATTGACAGACAGATTCGTAATATCTTAGCTGTGGATGCATCTGCGAAGATTTATCAGGAAATCTTCACTGGTACAAAGACCACCGGGAGACATGAATTTCAGAAGTTGCTGAACAAAGTACAGAGTGGAGATACAATCATCTTTGATTCTGTATCTCGTATGAGCAGAAATGCAGCAGAAGGATTTGAGTTATACAAGAAGCTGTTTGATGATGGTGTAAATCTTGTATTTATCAATGAACCATATATCAATACAGATGTGTATAAAGCTACAAGAGATGCATTGGTTCCAATGACCAATACGGATGTAGATTTGATTTTGGCTGGTGTGAATCAGTATCTGATGAAACTGGCTGAAAAGCAGGTAGAGCTTGCATTTGAGCAGGCACAGAAAGAGCGTGATGATTTATCAGAACGCACAAAGCAAGGTTTACAGACAGCAAAGCTGAATGGAAAGCAACTGGGACGTGCAAAAGGTACTGTTGTAGTTACAAAGAAATCTGATGAAAGTAAAAAGAAGATGTTACAACATGCTAAAACATTTGGTGGTACATTGACGGATGTAGAAATGATTAAATTGCTGGGAATTGATAAGAACACTTATTACAAGTACAAAAAGGAATTGAAAAACGCACGTTTATGTGATAATATGCGTTTATAGGGTAGGAAATAAAACAAGTTATGTAACAGATATCTTGATTTTTGTGTGGATTACCCTTTGTCACTCCTGTATAGGAGTGTGAATTGAAATGCCATTGTCTGCTCATTGATATTACTTCTTTCTGTCACTCCTGTATTGGAGTGTGAATTGAAATTGTATTGCAGACTGTTTAATGTATCAGCTGTGTCGCTCTCTGTATGAGAGCGTGAATTGAAACGTGCTATTGCCAGAGGGTCTGCCTTCGGCGTTGTCACTCCCATTTTGGGAGTGATTTTTTTTGCGTTCAATCATGTAGATAAATGTTGAAAGAAGTGTATCAACGATATATAATAGAAGCACGATATAGACGATATAGTAAAGAAAGTGGGTAGGAAAATGGCAAGGAAGAGGCAGAATTGTTATATATACACGAGAGTGTCCACAGAAATGCAGGTAGATGGATACAGTCTGGAGGCTCAGAAAGAGCGACTACGAAGCGAAGCAAAACATCGTGGCATGAAGGTGGTTGGCGAATACAGTGATGAAGGTAAAAGTGGTAAGAATATCACTGGAAGACCGGAATTCAAACGTATGTTGAGCGATATTAAGACTGGTAAGGATGATGTACAAGTGGTCTTGGTGTTCAAGCTTAGTCGTTTTGGGAGAAATACGTCTGATACACTCAATGCGTTGCAATATCTTGAGGATTACGGAGTAAGTCTTATATGCGTCGAAGACGGCATTGATTCATCGGGTCCAGCAGGTAAATTGATGATTTCCGTGCTGGCTGCGGTTGCTGAGATTGAACGTGATAACATACATGTTCAGACAATGGAAGGTCGCAAGCAGAAAGCCAGGGATGGCAAATGGAACGGTGGTTTTGCACCTTATGGCTATAAACTTGTAGACAAAGAGGGTGAAAAAGCGAAAGTTCTGGTCATCAATGAAGAGGAAGCGGAGCTTGTGCGACTGATTTACAAACTGTATTTACAGGGTATGGGATTAAGCAGAGTTGCAAAATGGCTTAATGACAACGGATATACAAAGAAAATCAGGCAAAATGGGTCTGTATCGCTCATATCATCCGCTTTTGTAAAAGGTGTTCTGGATAATCCGGTCTACGGCGGATTTATTGCATACGGCAGACGTAAGAACGAGAAGATAGATGGTACACGTGACGAGTATCATGTTGTAAAACAGGACAAGGATAGTTATAAGTTGTATGAAGGTCAGCACGAAGCAATCATTGACAGAGAGACATGGTTCAGGGTACAGGCGAAACGTGAGCTGAACGCTTTTAAGCGTGAGAAGACGCACAGCAAGGAACATGAACATATGGTGTCTGCATTGCTGAAATGCCCGGTCTGCGGTGCGAGCATGTATGGCGTGGTAAACAGAAAGAAGAAAAAGGGGTCTGAGGAGTTCTATACAGATATGTGGTACTATATCTGTAAAAATCGAAAAATGGTGTCTGGTCATCCTTGCGATTATAAAAAGCATATTCGGCAAGAGGAAATCAATGCAGAGGTAATCGCTCTGGTCAAATACGTGTTCGGTGGCGAAAACGATATGAAAGACCAGATTTTGAAAAGGCTGGATTCTGATGATTCTGTTAAGGAACTGCAGGAAGAGAAGACACGTCTTGAGAAAGAGAAAAATTCTCTGGTTTCTAAGAAAAAAAAGCAGCTGCGACGTATCAATGATTTGGATATAGACGATGAGTTCTATGATGATTTGATGAAGACATACAAAGATGGATTGTATGAAATCAATGAGCAGATTGCAGTGATTGACAGTAATCTGTATCAGAATGAGCTTGCAATACAGAATGCACAGGGTGAAAACTTGTCTGTAGAAGTGTACAAGCGAATTATCGACGAGATGATTGATAACATTGATGATATGACGGATGCTGACAAGAAGATGCTGATGAATCTGCTTATAGAGAAGATTGAGATATATACAGAGAAGCAGAAAGACGGTCGTTGGATTAAGTCTGTACAGTTCAAGATACCATTGAACATCGACGGAAAGGCTGTAGATACGCTGTATTTCGATGATGATGAAGATGATACAGAAGGTGATGAAAATTCCCTACCATTATCGAAAAATGTGGAGACAGTGGTCTTGATGTCAAAAGTGAAATAGCAGGGATACCATAAAAGGCTTGAAATCAAGGGATTCCGAGGATATTGCCCTAAGACGGGTGGTGTCCGGGAATCCTTTTTTATTTGCTTTCAAATCAAGCCGACTACCCTAAAAAGACAGGTGGAGGCTACAGAAACACTTTTTGCCTTATTGAGACTGTAGGTTTGTTGGAAAATGGCAGCTGTGGAGAGGGCGAGTGGTCAGGATTGTTGGATTTTATTTTACTGGCAATTTGCTTGACTTATATCCGGTACAGAGTGATGTATATAGCACCCATCAAGAATCTGGGAAAATCAGAAGGGAGCATGTACATGAAAGAATCGGATAAAAAGAAAATCGAAGAACTGTGGCTTCAAGGATATGGAAGTACAAAGATAGCAGAAAAACTTGGGATAAATGTCAATACAGTGAAATCGTTTTGCAGACGTCACGGGCTTTCCGGTGATAGGCAGCAGGAAAGGTTTAATAATACGGATATAGTAGTAAAGGAGCCACGGTGTAAATGCTGTGGTTCTTCTATTGCCTGGAGGAGTGGGACAAAGAAAAAAATCTTCTGTTCCGACAGTTGCAGAATGAAATGGTGGAACAGCCATCAAGAACTTGTAAACAGAAAAGCTGAGTATGTTTTTGTCTGCCGCAATTGTGGGAGACTGTTTACAGCTTACGGAAATAAGGAAAGAAAGTATTGTTCCCATAGCTGCTACATTGAGCATCGATAGGCATCGATACGGCAAAAAAGACAAATATTTCATATAAATTATAATGACATTGTGTTGACATTAGCCGAAAATTTGCATATACTATGCTTGAATGGAGGTGTTCAGAATGGCAACAACAAATTTGAATATCAGGATCGAAAAGACCATCAAAGACCAGGCAGAGGAGATCTTCAATGAACTCGGTCTGAATATGACAACTGCTGTCAATATGTTCCTGAGAACCGCTATCCGCGAACATGGTATTCCTTTTGAGCTGAAATTGGATGTACCGAATGAAATAACAGCAGCAGCCATTGCAGAAGGCAGAAAGTTGCTGGAAGATCCTTCTGCTCCGAGATACACCAGTATGGATGCACTGAAGGCGGCTCTTGAAGTATGAAATATGATGTGCAGTTTACCACTCAGTTTAAGAAGGATCTAAAGCTTGCAAAAAAGCAAAACAAAAACCTTGATAAACTGTTTGAGGTAATCGATATTCTGGCGAATGGCGGTACGCTGGATGCAAAATACAGAGATCACGATCTGACAGGCAACTACAAAGGAACTCGGGAGTGTCATGTAGAGCCAGACTGGCTGCTTATTTATGAGATTCGCGGGGATGTACTGGTTTTGATGCTGTATCGGCTTGGAACGCATTCTGAGTTGTTTAAGAAGTGAGAGCAACTGGGGATTTGTGGGGAAGAAAATGCAACTTCGAAAATATATAGCTTCTGACTGTGAACCGTTAGCAAAATTGTTTTTTCAAACTATTCACAGTATAAATGCGAAAGATTATACAAAAGAGCAGTTAGATGTGTGGGCAACTGGCACCGTTGATTTGAAAGAATGGGATAAATCATTTTTGAAACATCATACGATTGTTGCTATAGAGAATAATGAAATTCATCTATTACTGCACGACCGTTCTTTGAGTATCGAGGCTACTGTGTTATTCAAGAACAAGCAGTCGTTAGAAATGGAATAGCGTTAACGAATTATATTATGGAGAAATAGTCAGGTTCCAGTTTATTCAACTGAATAGAATAAGAATCATTTAGCATCGCTCGGAGTAATTCGGACGGTGCTTTTCTTATGCTCGGCAGAAATGCCGGGCAATTTTTATGCCCATTTTCAACAGAGGAGGGATGTGTTATGGCCGCAAGCCGGATTAAGGGTATCACCGTTGAGGTCAATTGATGTAACAAAAAATTGGACTGATTATTTATATATCATAAATGAATCTTCTGACGAGTGGAGCATTAAAACAAAGAAGAATAGATTTTTGTAAAGAATACCCGGATTTGAGTATTCAATTGTTTCATTCGGGTGGGATATTTCATGACAGATATATTATTCTGGATTATGGAACAGATGATGAAAAAGTATTTTTATGCGGAGCTTCTTCGAAAGATGCTGGTGGCAGAATTACATCTATTTTGGAGGATCCCGATAGAATGAAATATGATTCAATGATAAAGGATTTACTTAAAAATAATCAGCTGGTATTGAAGTGAACATGTAATTCGCGTTAATAGTTTATATTTAAAGTGTATTGTGAATGATGCAATTTGGTTGTCCTATGAAAGTACAGTCGAGACGGTAGTTTTTCTGTCAAGAGCAAAGTAAGAAAGCCCAGTGTCAAAGGGTGTTAGAATTTTAAACAACATAAAAAGCGAAAATCCAGATTGTATAGAGGGAATAAATCAAATATAATATTCATAGAAACAAAACGATTCTTTACAATGCTGAGGAGATTGATTATGGATTATTTTTTGGAACAGCTTTATCAGATTCAGATGTTGAGGAACTCTATAGGTCCGGCGGGGGTCACGTTTATGAACGCGGTTTCCCAGGGGCTTCTGCCGTTGTTGGGGGTAATTCCGCTCTATATTTACTGGTGTTGTGATAAAAAAGCCGGATATACCATGGCTTTTTCCATCTGTGTGGGCAATCTCACCAACCATATCCTGAAACTGACATGTTGTGTGGAGCGACCCTGGCTGCTGGACAAACGGATTACACCGCCGGAAATCGCCATCAAAAATCAGGGAGGTTATTCCTTCCCCAGCGGGCATGCTCAGCTGGCGGCAGGGTATCTGGTGGGCACCGCCGTCTGGATTCGCAAAAAGAAGGTGCTTTCTGTAATGTGTATGCTGGCGTTGGCATTGATTGCCTTTTCGAGAGTGTATCTGGGTGTACATACGATGTTGGATGTTCTGGTTGGCATTGCTGAAGCGGTTCTTCTTCTGGCGGTCTTTCATAAGCTGGTCAACTGGTTCTGGGAGGACAAAAAGAGGACAGCACTCCTGTCTGTCGGGTTGATTGTACTGGCTATTCTCAGTGCAGTATATTTTCTGCTGAAGCCCTATCCTCTCCACTATGACGAATCCGGAAAGCTTCTCACTGACCCTCAGACTATGATTACGCTGAGCGGTGTGGGCGCCACTATCGGATTTGCCATTGGAATGTTTCTGGAAAGACGGTTTATCAGGTTCACGACCGATGTCCCGAAAAAGAACAAGCTGTTTCGGCTGGTGGTGGGGATTATCGTTTATATTCCAATCTATTGTGCCGGAAATATTCTGATGCCGAAAATTATTGGAGGACTTTGGGGAGGTTTTCTGTTTAATATCGTGCTGTGGACTTTTTCGCTGGCGGGATATCCGTACTTCTTTAACAAGATATCTGTTCTGGGAGGAGAATCTTATGGTAAATAGTAAAGATAATAAAAGAGCGATAATACTGTTTTTGCTGGGGATTATTCTCTGCATTCCGTATTTGCTGATGTGCCATCGGTTCGGCAGGACGCCAGAGATGAAGCCTTTTCGTTGTCTGTTCAAGATTCCCATCAATCTGTGTTGGATGGGGGTTGCCTGTATCGGCAGCAAACGCATGCAGGGAGATTTGAAGAAAAAAATACTGATGGCTCTGACATTTTATATGATTGGAGATATTTTAGCGCCCGCTCATTATCTGGTCGGAGGTGTTGCCTTTGGTATCGGACACCTGTTTATTATAAGCGGATACATCAGGCAGTACGGAATGTCCCGCAGGCAGCTCGGCTGTCTGGCGGCAATCAGTGCGGTACTCATCACCATTCTGATTGCTTCGTTAGGGTTTGACTGGAAAATACCGTTTATCTCGATTTACATCATCATTCTGGCCACGCTCTATGTGTCCTCATTTGGAGACAAATATTACTTTTTGACGGTGAATATCTTCCTTTTGTCGGATGTCATTGCGTATGTCCGGAAGATGTTCTTCAATTACAACTGGTTGTATGATATCACACTGTCTGTCTACTACCTGGCCATTTTCCTGTACTGCTTCTCCTTTTGGAAATCGGAGGAAAAGTAATTATTCCACGCAAAATGGGGCGGTGAAAAAAGATTGCGCATTCGCGCAACCTTTTTATTTCTCTGAAAATCCGGCCACACCGAAAGCGGCAGGACCGCCGTGGGTAGTTATGACTCCGCCTGCCTGGATCCAATTCACCTGGCGGAATCCGCAGGATTTTGCAGTTTCCTCTGCAACGGCGCGGATTTCATCCTGTAAACCGATTGTATACACCATCCACAGGGTATCACGATCTAAATGGTAGCTGTCCGCATAGTCTCTGATAAGCTGTGCAGCTACTTTTTTCATTTTTCCACGATATTTCTTTGTTGCCACCAATTTGCCGTCCAGAATCTCAATGCAGGGATGGATGTTCAGGATGCGGCTTCCCAGACACACTGCATTGCTGACACGGCCGCCTGTCCGACAGAGACCTGCTTGGTGTCGATTGCAGTCACATAGTCCCTCTCTTCTGCTGCGATGATCGCACTTTGATAGGAGCAGGTTGTTACTGCGGAGTATGCGAGATAAAGAATCTGTGCTGTCGGATTGCTGTTGTGGATCTCATCAAATATCTGGATAAAATCTTCCGGAGAACATCCACTGGTTCTTGGAAGTTTTTTTGTTTCATGGTAGTAATCACAGATTTTCTGAACCGGAAATGAGCCATCATCCAGTGTTTCCGAGTCGAAAGAAACATGCATGGGAACAAGCTGTATGTTATACTGTGCAGCAAGTTCCGGGGTAAGATCAGAGCCGGTTTCGGCAACAATAATAATTGGATTCATTGGGAATCTCCTTTCGGGTGTAATGTCTTAATCTTTTGAATTAGACTCTAACAACATGATACATAGTTTCCAAAACTGCGTCAAGAAAATTGTGGAGTTTTGGTTCATAAATCAGAAAAATGTGATATAGTGTTGATATCATTATTATGGAAATCAGAAAGAGTAAATGAAGGAGGCACAATATGTTATTTGTTGAATATCCAAAATGTTCCACCTGTCAGAAGGCGAAGAAATGGCTGGAGACAAATGGAGTAGCTTTTGAAGACAGACATATTAAAGAAAATAATCCTACTATTGAGGAGTTGAAAGCATGGCACGAGAAGAGCGGCCTGCCGCTGAAAAGATTTTTCAATACCAGCGGTATGCTGTACAGAGAACTGCAGTTAAAGGATAAGCTTCCGACGATGAGCGAAGAAGAGCAGTTTGAACTTCTGGCATCCGATGGCATGATTGTAAAGCGTCCGATTCTCGTGGGAGATGACTTTGTGCTGATCGGATTCAAAGAAGCAGAGTGGAAAGAGACCTTGGGATAGGGGACGGTTCTTTGTCCTGGGCTCCCATGGGAGCTCAGGACAAAGAACCGTCCCCTATCCCCACCTATTTTGTTCCGAAGATTCTGTCCCCGGCATCACCCAGTCCAGGGCAGATATAAGCCCGTTCATTAAGGCAGCGATCCAGATGGCCTACATATATCTGAACATCCGGATGTGCCTCATGCAATCGTTTTACACCTTCCGGTGCGGCAATGATACACATGAATTTGATATTCTTTCCGCCATGTTTTTTGATCATGGTGATGGCATCTACGGCAGAACCTCCGGTGGCAAGCATCGGATCACAGACAACGATGGTTCTCTCCTCGATCGGGCTTGGAAGTTTGCAGTAATATTCGTGTGGTTCGAAGGTCGTTTCATCACGATAAAGGCCAATGTGGCCGATTTTTGCAGATGGTACGAGGGCGAGGATACCTTCCACCATGCCGAGCCCGGCGCGTAGGATAGGAACGATGGCAAGTTTGCGTCCGGCAATCATCGGTGTCATACATTTTTCGATTGGTGTCTCTACTTCTACATCTTCCAGAGGAAGATCCTTTAATGCTTCGAAGCCTTCCAGCATGGCAATTTCTTCTATGAGTTTTCTAAATTCATTTGTTCCGGTTTCTTTGTTTCTCAGAATAGAAATCTTGTGCTGGATCAGGGGATGATTGAGACAAGTAACATTTTCCAAATTTTCCATGATAAATTCTCCTTTATTTTATTAGTAAGATTTTCGGATATTTTCTTTTAATATTAATGTACAGTAAGAGAAGTTTTTTGAAAATAATAATTTCGTATATTGCAGAAAAAAATTTGTAATGATAAAATCGGTAGTAGAAAAGAGGAGGTACTAACAATGGAGAAAAATACAAAAAACCCATATGCAGGAACAAAAACAGAGAAGAATCTCTGGGAGGCATTTGCAGGAGAGTCTCAGGCGCGCAATAAATATACATATTTTGCATCCGTAGCGAAAAAAGCAGGATATGAGCAGATTGCAGCAATGTTCCTTAAGACAGCAGAGAACGAAAAGGAGCATGCAAAATTATGGTTCAAGGCTTTGGGTGAATTGGGAGATACCGCAGAAAATCTCCTCCACGCAGCAGAGGGCGAGAATGCAGAGTGGACAGACATGTATGCACGCATGGCAGAGGAAGCTGATGAGGAAGGATTCCATGATCTTGCAGAGCAGTTCCGCGGGGTTGCTGCTATTGAAAAATCTCATGAGGAGAGATATCGTGCACTGCTTCACAACGTAGAGAGCAAGCAGGTATTTGAAAAAGCCGGTATCGTTATGTGGGAATGCCGCAACTGTGGACATCTGGTAACAGGCGTAAAAGCTCCGGAGGTATGTCCGGTATGTAATCATCCGCAGAGCTATTTTGAAGTGAGAGCAGAGAATTACTAAAAGACAGAATTGACAGGAAAAGCGTTGTAGAAGATTTCTGCAGCGCTTTTTATCTTGGAAGGAGTCCAATCTTCTTCCAAGTATTTGAACTATTAAGATTTTGTTCGGGAGAGAGGAGAAAAGATGGCTGGATGCAGACTTTGCCCCAGAAATTGTGGTGTTGACAGAAGAGCGGGACAGTCCGGAATCTGCGGAGTATCGGGAACGGGAATTTCAGCCGCGCGAGCGGCACTTCACATGTGGGAGGAACCATGTATTTCCGGAGAATCCGGTTCCGGAGCAGTATTTTTCAGCGGCTGTCCTCTGAGGTGCGTATACTGTCAGAATTATCATATTGCCAGAGCCGAAACAGGAAAAGAAATTACGCGGGAAAGGCTTACTGATATTTTCCTGGAGCTTCAGGATCAGGGAGCGGCAAATATCAATCTGGTGACGCCCACACATTATACGCCGGAAATCATATGGGCAGTCCGTGAGGCGAAAAACCGCGGGCTTGAGGTTCCAATTGTTTATAATTGCAGCGGTTATGAAAAGGTGGAAACACTTCGACTGCTGGAAGGTATTGTGGACATTTATCTGACGGATTTCAAATATATGGAAGAGGATATAGCGGCACGCTATTCCCATGCACCTGACTACCCCCAGGTGGCGAAGGCGGCACTGGCGGAGATGGCCCGTCAGATAGAAGTGAGGGCAGCAGGTGATGGAAATCAGGAAACCTGGGCGGGATTTGATGAGAAGGGTATGATGCAGTATGGCATCATAGTGCGGCATTTACTTTTGCCGAATCACCTGGAAAATGCAAAAAAAGTCGTCCGCTATATCCACGAGACGTATGGAGATAAGGTTTACTTAAGTCTGATGAATCAGTATACGCCGCTTCCGCAGGTGAAGGACATACCGGAATTGAACCGGTGTGTGACGGAAGAAGAATACGAGGAACTTGTGGATTATGCGCTTGAAACAGGCGTGGAAGAGGGATTTGTTCAGGAGGGAGAAACAGCGAAGGAGAGCTTCATCCCCTCGTTTGATTGCGAAGGAATTTAGTCGAAGAAAAAAGATAATCAGGAGATGGAAATGAAAAATGAACGACTTGAACGGCAGTTTGATTTCTGCCGGGAGATTGACAAAGAGAAATTTATTGGACGGCAGACCTATCTGTCTGACGGACAACGGAAGGAAAATGACGCGGAACATGCCTGGCATATGGCAATTATGGCAATCTTGCTGAGTGAATATGCTGATGAAAAAATCGATGTTCTGAAGACAGTTACGATGCTGCTGATCCATGATCTGGTGGAAATTGACGCGGGAGATACCTATGCTTATGATGAGGAAGCCGCGAAGAGCAAGCGGAAGAGGGAAGAGGCAGGAGCCGATAGAATATACGGATTACTTCCGGAAGATCAGAAGCAGAAGCTTCGTGCCCTGTGGGAGGAATTTGAGGAGTGGGAGACACCGGAGGCGAAGTTTGCCCACACCATGGATAACATCCAGCCGCTGATGTTGAACGCGGCGACCGAAGGAAAAAGCTGGGTGGAACATGGGGTACATATTGACCAGATATTAATGAGGAACAGGAAAACGGCACAAGGTTCTGAACAGTTGTGGGAATATGCATTCCATAACTTTATAAAGCCGAGCCTGGATGCCGGGAAAATACGGACGGAATAGGGGACGGAACTGACCCCTCCCCGTCCCTTTCGATATAATCAGAGAAAAAAGAGAGGAATGATTATATGGAAAGAATGGGAAAAACAAAGGGTTATTCGTACTTCATGCGCAAGAGCATCAGAATGGAACCGATTATGCTGCAGTGGCTTGAAAATACGAGATTTCGAGTGAGAGAATCTACGTATGTGAAATACCGGAATCTGGTACAGGGACATATTCTGCCGGAGTTGGGAGAAGTCCGGGTAAACCGGCTGACGACAGAGCGGGTGGAACAATTTGTCCGGCAGCAGCTGGTATCAGGGAAACTGGATGGTCAGGGAGGCCTGTCGGAAAAGACGGTGAGAGATATGCTCACTGTTCTTAAGGAAATCTGCCGATATGCCGCTCAGTGCGACATCGAGATTCCCTGCCATTTTGAGGTGATCCGTATTCGGAAAAATGATTCGGAGATCCGGGTGCTGAATCGTTTTGAGCAGATGAAGCTGGAACAATTTCTGACCAGTGATGAAAGCCTGATTAAAACGGGAATTCTGCTCAGTCTGTATATGGGACTTCGGATCGGGGAGGTCTGTGCTCTGAAAAGACAGCATATTCTGTACGATGAAGAAATACTTCAGGTGCGCTCCACCATGCAGCGCATCCAGGATGTGGATGGAGGAAAGCGGAAGACGAAAATTATAGAGACAGAACCTAAGAGCAGTTGTTCTGTCAGGGATATTCCGATTCCGGAGTTTCTTCTTCCAAGATTGGATGTGGTAAGAAATGTGCCGGAAGAGGCTTATCTTCTGACCGGAAGCCCGGATTCTTTTATCGAACCCAGAACAATGGAAAATATATTCAAACGATGTTTGACAGAGTGCCGGATGGAGACAATTAATTATCATGCACTTCGCCATACATTTGCGACGCGGTGCGTTGAAAATGGATTTGATATAAAGACATTGAGCGAGATATTGGGACACGCAAGCGTCAATATAACATTAAACAGATATGTTCATTCTTCTATGGATCAAAAAAGAAGGAGTATGCGTATGCTGCAGGGAATGGCTGTAAAAGAAAATGTTCACTGACTAAATGATTTGTGTATATTTCTCTGCCCTCTGTGCATCCTATATCTGATATAAGATACAGGTTTGTGCGGAGGGTTTTGTATGGATTCAATTTGGACGAAAAGTGTGGAGATGCCGGAATTTCCTGTTATTGAGGGGGATGTGCGGACGGATGTGCTGATCATTGGCGGCGGAATTGCCGGGATTTTGTGTGCGTATTTCCTTCAGGAAAATGGCGTGGATTATATTCTGGCAGAAGGCAGATCAATCTGCTCGGGAATTACGAAGAATACGACGGCCAAGATAACGGCGCAGCATGGTCTGATCTATCATAGTCTTTTGAAAAGTAAAGGGGTAGAGTATGCGGCACGTTATCTGGGGGCAAATCTGAAAGCAGTGGAAATGTATGCGAAACTTTGCAGAGAGATAGACTGTGATTTTCGACGCCAGACATCCTATGTGTATTCTATGAATGACAGAGGCAAGCTGGAGAAGGAGGCGGAGGCACTTGGCAGGCTGGGGTATCACGTGGAAGTGCAGGATACCACGGAACTTCCTTTTTCTGTTGTTGGAGCCATAGGTTTTGCGAATCAGGCCCAGTTCCATCCTTTAAAATTCCTCTCTCAGATAGCGCGGAATTTGAAGATATATGAGCATACTTTTGTGAAGGAACTGAAGGAAAATGTGGCTGTAACAGAAAATGGGAACATTTCATTTAAGAAAGCTATGTTTGCCACACATTTTCCGATGATAAATAAGCACGGGATGTATTTTTTGAAATTGTATCAGCATCGTTCTTATGTCATTGCTCTTGAAAATGCAGCAAATGTAAAAGGGATGTACGTGGATGAGGCGAAATGCGGGATGTCATTTCGCAATTATAAGGATTATCTGCTGATTGGAGGCGGAGATCACAGGACTGGCAAGAAGGGTGGAAATTGGCAGGAGCTGAGAAATTTTGTCAGGGAATATTATCCGTCAGCTCGTGAAGCTGCCTGCTGGGCTACGCAGGACTGTATGAGTCTGGATGGCGTCCCTTATATCGGAACGTATTCAAAAGGGCTGCCCAATTGTCTGGTGGCCACCGGATTTAACAAGTGGGGTATGACTTCGGCGATGGCAGCGGCATTGATTTTAACGGATATGATTCTGGAGCGCAGGAATCCGTATGAGAAAGTTTTTGACCCATCCAGGAATATGCTAAAGCCTCAGCTCCTATTTAATGTCTGCGAGGCAACAAAAAATCTTCTTACAATTACAAAAAAACGTTGCCCCCACATGGGATGTGCGTTAAAGTGGAATGAGTTGGAACATTCCTGGGACTGTCCCTGCCATGGATCGAGGTTTAATGAGGATGGCGGGGTGATTGATAATCCGGCCGCCGGGGATATGAAGGAAAATTGAAATAAATGTCGAAAAATTACAAAGAATATGTTAGTATATATATGACGGCAAATGTAAGGAAAAGGGAGAGCAAAAACTCTTCCTATTTCCTTATTTTTTTGTATTAAGCTTATTTATGAAGAAGTGAGGGGGAGGATGCATGTGGGTACTGCTGTAATAAAAGATAGGAGCTCATTAATTGCAGATTCATTACATGGATCAATCATGCTTAGTCAATTTGAAAAAGATGTCATGGTTACTACATTGTTCAACAGACTGCATGGGATTTATCAGAATTCAACAGCCTATCTGACATTTCCTGCGAATCGGACAAGGCGAATTGAACATTCTATAGGGTGTATGTATCTTTGTGGAAGTATTTTTTACTCGGGGATATGCAATGCACAGGAAGAAATATTGAAACCATTTTTTGAACAGGCGAAAGTCGAGCTACAACAAATTATTAATGAAGTGTGTAAAAGTGATTATGGTCGTAAGTATAGCTGTAAATTAGGAGGGATTTTTAAAAAGGTTTCAAGGGAGTATGATGAACTGGAAATATCAGGAGGAATATATAATTTTAATTTGCCGGCAAATATCGGAGAAGAAAATAGAAAAATATATATAATATTATTTGAAAGCATTAGAATTGCGGCTATGTTGCATGACATCGGCCATCCGCCGTTTAGTCATATAAGTGAAAATGCTTTGAATATTTTATATAAAAGAATATCAGAGAAGGAGAATAAAAATAAAGAAGAAAAAGAGTTTTTGGATATTCTGCATGACTTAGTGGGGAGCGGACATCAATTACATGAAGAATTGGGGAATGAGATTGCAGAGATGCTTTTAATGACAGCAATTCCAGATTTTTCAGAGGATGATGTAAAGGATAAGGTTAGCTACCAGAAACAAATATTTAAGATTTTGGTCAAAGAAGTGGCTATGCGTATTTTACAGGAAAAATCACAATTTCTAAAGGATTTACATTCAATTATTGACGGCACATTGGATGGAGACAGATTAGATTATGTATCCAGGGATCCTGCGAACTCAGGATTTAAATTAGGCATTACGGAATATGACCGCTTAATATCAAAAATGAAGTTGTGTGAGAAGGAAAATAGGTTTCTAATTTGCCCGAGTGTTAGTGTAGTGAAAACGGTAGAAGATTTTTTAATGAGACGCTGGAATCTGTATAAGAATATTATTTTTCATCATCGGGTTATAAAAACGGACTGTATGCTTCAAAATACTATTGTTGAAATTGCGGAGGAGTATTTTGTGGATGAAGCCAATGAAAAGACAGGAGAGACAGATTCTTATATTTTGCCTTATGATATTTCAGGTTTGTGGAAGGCAAATAGAAAGTTACCGTCTGATAAAGAAGCAGCTTATGCAATAAGTCAGTGGGATGATACGTGGCTTCTTACAATTCTAAAAAAATCATATTTTGAAACATACATTGATCAGGATAGTTATTTACATGATCAATTGGAAGAGTTTTTAACGAACAAGAAGAATTATTATTCTCTGATAAAAAGAAAAGAAGAATTTGAAGAAATTGATACATGCGTTTCCCAGATTTTGATTGAGAGAAAAGAAGAACTGGAAAATCAAATTGAAAAATTAAGGGAACTGGAAAAAGAGCAGGAAGAGAGTAAAATGTTAGTTGATATTGAAGGATATCTAAAAGGAATAAAAGATATTCTGATAATAGCAAATGAGAATCAGGCGAAATCTTTTGTGAAAAGAGGAGGATTTATACTCTGCGCCATTAAGCAAAAGCTTTTTGGTGTGGATTCATTTTCTGATGTTCTTGAACAAATGAGAATCAATCTTGAATTTGAGGAAGGAGAGCTGTTTTATGCTGAAAAACAACCTAAAACAGGAACGGAAAAGGATTTGTTTTTCTATCAGAAAACAGATGAGTTGATTTCGCTTGATAATATATCAAATATTTCCAATGTTTTAAAAGACGATTTGAAATATTCTCCGTTCTTTTTCATATATATTGATAGTAAAAGTAAACGTGTATCAGATAAAAACACTATGCGAAAAAAAGTGGGAAAAAGCCTTGGGAATGCAATCGTTGATTTTGTCTTAAATAAATTGGGAAGTTTCACAAATGAATCGTAAGAGCGTTTTGATATTGACGAAAAAGGAAAGAATGGTTATAATATTGAATTACCTAAGGGAGGAATAATTATGTGCAAGGTTAGTATGGATTTAAATAATGAAAAGAATTTAGATTTTGCAATATACAGTCTGGTTTTAGCAAAAACAGAAGAGTTTTCGGCAGAGGATCTTGTGCAGGATGTAAGAAGATTTCAGGATGTGGACACTGTAAAAGTACAATCAAGGGTCTCTGTGTTAATGAAGCGTTGGGTTGATTCAGGGGTTGTGCAGGAACATTGGAATACATTTTCAGTTGCTATGTAACTATGATGATTATAATATTAGGAGCAGGTAGTTCTGTGAGAACCGCCTGCCTTTTTATGTTTTGACAAAAGAAAGAGGATAAACCATGGTGGAGAGAGACGGCGTTTTTTACAGAATAGAGGAAAATAATGCGGTGCTGGAGTCCTGTGAGGACATAGAAGGAGAGCTTGTGATTCCGGATGAGGTATCCGGGAAGGCGGTGACGGAGGCGGCACCTTATGCATTTTCCCGTAAGAGGATTACGGAGCTTACACTTCCGCGTTATCTGAAATCTGCAGGAAAATATCTGCTCTACCGGTGTTTTTCTCTTAAGAAGCTGTGCTTTTCAGATGCGTGGCAGGATATCGGAGCCGGGGCATTTACCGGGTGCAGGCCGGAGGAGATTGAGATTGATTTTTATGATGGGGAGAAGTCCTGTCTGAAGTTTCTGGTGGATGAGATCCGGTTTGAACTGAGGGTGATGATGCGCTATCATCAGCCGGATGGAACGGTGCGGACGGCGAAGGTAATCTTTCCGGAGCATTATGAGGAGGCAGTGGAGAATACACCGGCGCGGATTGTGGAGACCCATTATCATGGTTCGGGCGGTTATTATCGTCAGTGCTTTTATAATAAAGAATTGAATTACGGAGAATATGATTCCCTTCTTCCATGGGCGATTGCCGAGGAAGAGGAGGAAGTAGTGGTGGATATTGCGGCCTGCCGCCTGCGTTTTCCGTATAAGCTTACGGAAGAGGCGAAGAAGCGCTATGAAGAGTATCTGAGGGAGCATATGAACTGCGCTGGAGGGTTGTATGTGCTGCGGGAGGACACGGACATGTTTCGGTTCTTTGGCCAGGCGGGTTACTGGACGGAGGAGGCGCTTGACGAGGCGATTGAGAGGGCTTCCGAAGAAAAATCTGCGGTGGTATTAAGCCTTTTGATGGATGAGAAACACAGATGTTTCCCGAAGAAAAAGAAAGTATTTGAATTGTAAAATGATGAGGAAATCGACATGGACGAGCAGACTATCGAAAACCGAATAGAAGAAGTGAGCGGCAGGATTCTTGCATCGGCGAGAAATGAACTGTACCTGAAGATGCGCTTTCTGGATGTGGCTCTCTCTTCTTTTGTATATGTGATGGATGCAGGGGTGGATCCGCTGGCGACGGATGGATTCTGCATCTATTATCATCCGCAGTATCTGGGCGGTATGTACCGGTGTGACCGGGTGCTAGTAAACCGGGCGTATCTACATATGGTGATTCACTGCATTTTCCGGCATCTGATCCGGAGAAACGGAAGAGATGTGAGATGCTGGAATCTGGCCTGCGATATTGTGACAGAATCCATGATAGACAGTATGCAGCATCGCTGTATCCGCAGATCGCGTACCTGGCTTCGGAGGGAGACCTACCGGAGGCTTAAGGAGCGAATGCGGGTGCTGACGGCGGAGAAGGTCTGTGGTGTACTGTCCGAAGGGAATTTGAGTGAGCAGGAATGGGAGAAGCTTGAGAAGGAATTCCGGGTAGATGATCATATCTACTGGCCGGAGGACGAGGATCAGAAGAAAAAAAGCGAGATTGAGAACCGCTGGAAGGATCAGAGTGAGCAGATGGAGACGGATATGGAGACATTTTCCAGGGAATCGTCGTCCCAGTCCGGAGACCTTCTGGAGCAGATTCGGGTAGAGAATAAGGAGCGTTTTGATTATCAGCAGTTCCTGCGCAAATTCTCGGTGCTGAAGGAAGAGATGACGGTGGATGAGGATTCCTTTGACTATGTATTTTACAGCTATGGTCTGAGTCTTTATGGAAATATGCCGCTGATTGAACCTCAGGAGTGGAAGGAAGTACAGAAGGTGGAGGAATTTGCCATTGTGATCGATGTGTCCATGTCCTGTTCCGGAGAACTGGTAAAGAAGTTCCTGGAAGAAACTTATACAGTTCTCAGTGAAAATAATAGTTTCTTCCGAAGGGTAAATATACACATTATTCAGTGTGATGACGAGGTGAAGGCAGATCAGAAAATAACTTCACAGGAAGAACTGAAGGAGTATATGGAGAATTTTACGCTTCACGGAGAGGGAGGAACGGATTTCCGCCCGGCATTTGCTTATGTGGAGCAGCTGATGGAGGAGCATGCCTTTGGACAGCTTAAAGGATTGATTTATTTTACGGATGGGTATGGCGTGTATCCGGCGAAGCGTCCTTCCTTTGAGACGGCATTTGTTTTTATGAAGGAAAATTATGAGGATGTGAATGTGCCGCCCTGGGCCATGAAACTGATCTTGGAAAGAGATGAGCTGGAAGGCAGATAAGAGGAGAGAAAGAAGGATAAATATAATGAATATAAAACGGGCAAAGAAAGAAATTAAAGATTCTATAGAGGCGTATTTGAAGAAGGATGCTTACGGGGAGTATATGATTCCATCAATCCGGCAGCGTCCGATTCTTCTGATGGGTCCTCCGGGAATCGGAAAGACGCAGATTATGGAGCAGATTGCGAAGGAGTGCGGGATTGGTCTGGTGGCTTATACGATTACCCATCATACCCGGCAGAGTGCCATCGGTCTGCCGTTTATCCGTGAAAAATCTTACGGAGGCAGAACCTGTTCTGTGACGGAATATACCATGAGTGAGATTATCGCATCGGTGTACGATAAGATGGAACAGACCGGACTTAAGGAGGGAATCCTGTTCATCGATGAGATCAACTGTGTATCCGAAACGCTGGCACCTACTATGCTGCAGTTCCTGCAGTGCAAGATGTTCGGCAATCAGAAGGTGCCGGAAGGGTGGATTATCGTAGCGGCAGGCAATCCGCCGGAGTATAATAAGTCGGTACGGGATTTTGATATTGTAACACTGGATAGAATTAAGCGGATTGATGTGGAGGAGAATTATGAGGTATGGAAGGAGTATGCCTATCAGGCAGAGATTCATCCGGCCATTCTCTCTTATCTGGAAATCCGAAGGGAGTATTTCTACCGCATTGAGACTACCGTAGACGGGAAGATGTTTGCGACGGCCAGAGGGTGGGAAGATTTATCTCAGTTTCTTAAGACATACGAAGCTATCGGAAAGAAGGCTGACAGGGAAGTTATCCATCAGTATATCCAGCATTGGAAGATTGCAAAAGATTTTGCAAACTATCTGGAATTATTTGAAAAATACAGGAAAGATTATGGATTGGAGAGGATTCTGGAAGGGCATTATGGGGAAGATACATTGGAGAGGCTTCGATTTGCATCCTTTGATGAGAGACTCAGTGTAGTGGGGATGCTGATTGGCAGGCTGTCCCAGTTTTTCAAAAGCTATTGTGAGGCAGACCGTTATGTGACAGGCCTCTTTGATTATCTGAAGCAGTATAAAGCCTGTGGCAATCTGGAAGAAGTGGTTGCCCGTGCTCAGGAGGAGTATGAGGATTTACGCAGGGCAGAACAGCTGACGAAATTTACGGACCGAATTTATCGTCGGGTACTGATGACGATGGAGAAATATCTGCAGATGATCCGTACAGAGCATCTGGAAGGTGAGGAAGCGTTTGAACGTGTAAGGGAGGCATTCGCGCAGGAGGCCGGGATGCGGGAGCAGGAGACAGAGGCAGCAGCGAAGGCTCTGGATCATGCCTTTGATTTTATGGAGGAAGCGTTCGGAGACAGTCAGGAAATGGTGTCATTTGTAACAGAATTGAATACGAACTATTACAGTATTTATTTCCTGAAGGAAAACGACTGTGACAAATATTATAAATACAACAAGGGTCTTCTTCTGGAAGAGCAGCATGAAAAGATCATGAAAGATCTGGATGCTGTAGAAGAAGACCTGATCAGAGGCTAAACAGGATGCCGGATATGGCGGCGGCTATATAAAGAAGCGCGGTGAGTTTTAAATTCTCGCTGCGATTCTTATTTACCTTGTAAAGCACGATGAGTCCCAGACCGGCGTTGGTGCAAAGTCCGGCAATAACGGATGCGAAGCTCAGTGCTCCGGTCAGGTACAGCTCTGTCAGAATGACAGAGGCGGCACAGTTGGGAATGAAACCAATCAGTGCTGCAAGGAAAGGCTGCAGCAGGCTTCCGTTTAGCAGGAAGGAACTGACGGTGGTCAGACCAAAGATTTCCAACAGTGCATTCAGGATGCCGGAAAAAAGGAAAATGTAACCAAAGAGCCGAACCGTATGGTTGAGGGCGGGCTTTATGATACCGTGGTTTCCATGGCATCCGCAGTGGGAGCATAGGTCCCCGATGTGTTTGGACGACGTGATCTTGTCTGCAAGGAACAGGTCGGTAAGGTATCCGGCAATGATTGCGATTCCTATTTTTGCAACCAGGAGCTGACAGATTTCGGCACCATTTCCGGGATGTCCCATGAGAATCAGGACAGCCTCATCGGAGGTAGCGAGGAATACGGACAGTAGTGTGCCCGGGGATACGACACCGCCGGCATACAGGTTGGCTGCAAGTACAGAAAATCCGCACTGCGGAATGCAGCCCAGCAGTGCTCCGAAGAGAGGACCGCCTTTGGAAAAACGGGTCAGTATTTTTTCGGGTATGGAACCTGAGTGGTGTTCCAGGGATTCTAATAGTAAAAATGCCGCAAAGAGAAACGGAAACATCCGGAGACTGTCTGCGGCAGTATCAAGCAGAATGTCTGTTATTATTTCCATAGAAAGAGTACTCCTTTTTTTATTCTCCCTATTTTAACACAGTTTTCCCAAAAAGAAAGTCAGAAAATCAGATGTTTCGAAATTCTTTGACCGTAAGAACGGGATTATGTTACACTAATTATGTTAGAAAGCGAGGTAGAAGAAGTGGGAATTAATGCAGTTTTATCGAAGTTAAATGATGTTATGTATACGTATGTGCTGATTATTCTTCTGGTTGCTGTGGGTGTTTATTTTACGATCCGTACCAGAGGAGTTCAGCTTCGTCTGTTAAAAGATGGTATTCGTTCTCTTTTGGAGAAATCTACGGAGACAAAGGAAGGGGAAAAGTCGGTATCATCCTTTCAGGCGCTGATGATTTCTACAGCGTCCAGAGTCGGAACGGGTAATATTGCAGGTATTGCAACCGCTATAGCTGCAGGTGGACCGGGAGCCGTGTTCTGGATGTGGCTGATGGCGGTGATCGGAGGAGCTTCCGCGTTTGTGGAGAGTACGCTGGCACAGATATATAAGGTACGCCAGGACGGGCAGTTCCGCGGCGGTCCGTCTTATTATATGGAGAAGGCGCTTGGAAAGAGATGGCTTGGTATTTTGTTTTCCATCCTTTTGATCATTTGCTTTGCGTATGGATTTAATGGATTGCAGGCATTTAACATGTCCTCTGCGCTGGAATATTATATTCCGAATTATTCTGAGACCAGGATTCCCATGATTCTGGGAATCGTTCTGGCGGCGGCAACGGCTCTTGTTATCTGGGGCGGTGTGCACAGGATTGGATTTATTACATCCGTTATTGTTCCGATCATGGCAATGATTTATATTTTAATAGGCATTTTTACAATGATTACACATATCACAGAGCTGCCTCATGTATTTGCTGTGATTATGGAAAATGCATTTGATTTTAAAGCCATGGCCGGCGGATTTGCCGGAAGCGCTGTGGTGATTGGTATTAAGCGCGGTCTTTTTTCTAATGAGGCAGGAATGGGTAGTGCGCCGAATGCATCTGCCTCTGCGGATGTGGAGCACCCGGTAAAACAGGGGCTGGTACAGGTCATTTCTGTATTTATCGATACGTTGCTCATTTGTTCCAGTACAGCTATGATGCTGTTGGTGTCCGGTGTGCAGGGAGTCAGCGGTGAGCTTGACGGAATTCCGTTTGTACAGGCGGCAATCAGTGCAAATGTGGGAACATGGGGAATCCACTTTATCACATTTTCCATCTTTGCATTTGCATTCAGCAGTCTGGTGGGAAATTACTATTATGCAGAGTCCAATATTCTGTTTATTAAAAACAGTAAAAAGCTGTTGTTTGTTTTCCGCCTGACCTGTATTGTGGCTATTTTCCTGGGAGCTCAGGCAGATTTTTCTCTGATATGGAATATTGCGGATATTACGATGGGATTTATGGCTATTGTAAATATTGTTTCCATCTTTCTTCTGGGTAAGATTGCTTTTCGGGCGCTTGAGAATTATGAGGAGCAGAAAAAGCAGGGAAAGAGTCCGACATTCAGGGGAGAAGATATCGGTGTTTCCGATACGGTGTGGAAATAAGAATGGGGGATTGACAGATGTTATACAGTGTTTCGGATTATTATGCGGATTTCTGTTGTACGGCAGATAAGTGTGAGGATACCTGCTGTGCAGGGTGGCAGATTGCGATAGATTATCAATCATTAAAAAAATACAGAAACGTAGAGGGAGAATTTGGAAAGAGGCTGATGAAATCCATTCGATGGTCGAAGGGGATTTTTCGGCAGACCGGCGATAAGAGATGTGCCTTTTTAAATGAAAATAATCTCTGTGATATGTATACGGAGCTTGGCAGGGAGAGCCTTTGCAGGACATGCCGCCTTTATCCGCGCCATGTAGAGGAATTCGAGGGAGTGCGGGAGATTACGTTATCGGTATCATGCCCGGAGGTAGCCAGGCTTTTGCTTACTCATGAGGAACCGGTGAGATTTCTGACATTTGAGAAAGACAGGGAGGAGACTTATGAAGATTTCGATCCCTTCCTGTATTCCTGGCTGGTGGATGCAAGAGAAGTGATGCTTCAGATTCTGCAGAACAGGGCGATGGATATCCGGGTTCGTGCGGGGTTAATCCTTGATCTTGCACATGATCTTCAGGTACGTATCAACAGGGAAGAGCTATTTTCCTGTGGGGATGTGCTGGAGCGTTATCAGACACCGGAGGCAGAGCAGTTTGTGAGACGAAAAAGCGAGGAGAACAGGCAGAGACTGGTGAAACAGTATGGTCGGGCCCGAAGGACATTTCTCAGGTTATACCAGCTGGAAGTGCTGCGGGAGGAATGGCACCAGCATTTACTGGAGACAGAGGAGATTCTTTTTGGTCTGGAAGGCGACCTACGGGATCGTGTGAAGAGATATGGAAGGATTCACAGAGAGTTTGAAAAGTGGCTGGAAACGGTATGGACGAACGGAGTGGCGCATAAAGAGAAACATCCATGCTGGCAGGTTATAATGGAACAGCTTCTTGTATATTTTGTCTATACCTATTTCTGTGGCGCTGTCTATGACGGAAATGCCTATGGAAAGGTCAGAATGTCCGTGATCAGCGTGTTCCTCATAAGCGAAATGCTTGTTGCGAGATGGGTGAAGAATGAGCAGATTCTGGATATGGATGATGTGGTGGAGATTGTTTACCGCTACTCCAGGGAGATAGAGCATTCAGACCGGAATCTGGAGCTTCTGGATTGATATGAAGTCAAGAGATTTTCTTGATTCAATGGTAAAATTCGATACACCGGTAACTGTTCAGAGCCAACCTCCAAAATGCTTCGCATTTCGTCGGTGTGGCGTATCCGCCAAATAAAATTTCAAAAACAATCTTAAAAATGCAAGCATTTTACGTCTGTTTTATGAAATTTTGCTTGGCTCTGAACAGTTACATATACCGGCCGGGGCTTTCAGAAGATACATGCCCCGGCTTGAATTTTATTTCCATTTGTGTTAAAACAAACCATAGGAAAATATGGAGAACAAGGAGTGGATGAAAATGACAAAGATAGATATTATATCCGGTTTTCTTGGTGCCGGAAAAACCACATTAATCAAAAAGCTTTTAAAAGAAGCATTTGCCGATGAGAAGGTGGTGCTGATTGAAAATGAATTTGGAGAGATCGGTATTGACGGTGGATTTTTGAAAGAAGCCGGTATTGAGATCCGGGAAATGAATTCCGGATGCATCTGCTGTTCGCTGGTTGGCGATTTCGGTACTTCTCTTCAGGAAGTGATTTCTACCTATGCTCCGGACCGGATCCTGATTGAACCATCCGGCGTTGGAAAGCTTTCAGATGTTATGAAAGCAGTAGAAAATGTGAAGGATAAGGTTGATATCTGCCTGAACAGTTATACAACGGTAGTGGATGTGAATAAATGTAAAATGTATCTGCGCAATTTTGGCGAGTTCTACAGCAATCAGGTAGAATCAGCAGGAGCTATTATCCTGAGCCGTACAGATGTGGCAAAGGAAGGAAAGGTAGAGGAAGCGGTACATTTACTTCGTGAAATGAACGATAAGGCGGCAATTATTACCACGCCAATCGATCAGCTGGATGGAAAGAAACTTTTGCAGACCATGGAACATGTGGATTCTCTTGAAGAGAAAATGCTGGAAGAAGCAGAGCATGAACATCACCATGAGCATGAACATCATCACGAGCATGATGAGCACTGTGACTGTGGTTGCCATGACCACGACCATGAGCACCATCACGAACATCATCATCATGAGCATGATGAGCACTGCGACTGTGGCTGCCATGACCACGACCATGAGCACCATCACGAGCACCACCATGAGCATGATGAGCACTGCGACTGTGGCTGCCATGACCACGACCATCATCATGACCATGAGCACCATCATGGACATCACCATGCGGATGAGGTGTTCACAAGCTGGGGTCGTGAGACGGTGAAGAAGTATAATGAGGAAGAACTGAAGGTGAAGCTTGAAGCGCTGAATACCGAGGAGTTTTACGGAACAGTACTGCGTGCCAAAGGAATGGTGGCATCTGATAAAGGAACATGGATTTACTTCGATATGGTTCCGGGAGAATGCGAGATTCGCGAGGGTGCAGCAGATTATACCGGAAGAATCTGTGTCATCGGTTCGAAGCTTAAGGAAGACGCCCTGGCAGAGCTGTTTGGGGTATAGATGAGAAGGATACAGGAAATGATGCAGATGGAGGTGCGAAGATAGATGCAAATGGTAGAAAATGCGAGAGTGGTGGTTTATCTGGTGAACGGATTTCTGGAAAGCGGAAAGACCCGGTTTCTGACCCAGACTCTTGTGCAGGATTACTTTGCAATAGAAGGAAAGACGGTTCTGATTCTCTGCGAGGAAGGCGAGGAGGAGTACGATAAAGAGCTTTTACGCCGGACGAATACCATTTTACTTACGGTGGATGGACCGGAGGAAGTGACAAAAGACTGGCTTGCAGGCGTTGATCTGCTCTACAATCCGGAACGCGTGATCTTTGAATGCAATGGTATGTATCCGGTCAGTAAAATGGAAGAAATGGATGTCCCAAAAGGATGGGGACTGGTGCAGGAGATTACGATTGTTGATGCCAGCACCTTTGATATGTACATTGCAAATATGAAGCCACTGTTTGTTGAAATGGTGCGTAATGCGGAGCTGGTAATCTTTAACCGTTGTACGAAGGAGATGCCCCTTGCAGCCTACAGAAGAAATGTAAAGGTTGTCAATCAGAATGCGGAGATCGTGTTCGAGGGAGCGGATGGAGAGATTGATAATATTTTTGATGAGCATATGCCATACGACCTGGAAGCGCCGGTGGTGAAGATTGAGGATATGGACTATGGAATCTGGTATGTAGATATGATCGACCATCCCAAACGCTATGCCGGAAAAACGGTAGAATTCTGTGGAAAGGTTTTAAGGTCACGGGGAGCGCAGCCTGATGAATGTATTGTGGGAAGAAAAGCAATGACCTGCTGTGCGGATGACCTGACGTTTCTTGGATATGTGTGCAGGAATAAAAATGCCGGTGAGATAAAATCCGGTAAATGGGTTCGGGTCCGCGGTAAGGTGGGATTTGAGTATAATCGTGCTTATCGGGGTAAAGGTCCGGTGATTAAGGCGGAACAGATAGAGGAAATTCCTGCACTTTCACAGGAACTGGTATATTTCAATTAAAGGGGACGTTATATGAATGTATTTTTAGGTATCATGATACCGTTTGTGGGAACGGCTCTTGGAGCTTCCTGCGTATTTTTACTGAAAAATGAGATTCGTCCGCTGATTCAGAAGATTCTGCTGGGGTTTGCCTCCGGGGTGATGGTGGCAGCTTCCGTGTGGTCTCTTCTGATGCCGGCCATGAATATGTCAGAGCACATGGGAAAAATGGCATTTGTTCCGGCTGCGGCAGGACTCCTTGCCGGGGTAGCATTTTTGTTGCTTCTGGATGTAGTGGTACCCCATTTACATCTGGATCACGAAGCACCGGAAGGACCGAAGAAAGGATGGAGCAGGTCTACCATGCTGGTACTTGCGGTGACACTTCATAATATCCCGGAGGGAATGGCTGTGGGTGTTGTGTTTGCCGGGATGATGGCTGAGAATGCCCAGATTACCATGGCGGGAGCGTTTGCTCTGTCTATCGGAATCGCCATTCAGAATTTCCCTGAGGGAGCAATCATTTCTCTTCCGCTGAAAAGTGAAAATGGAATGAACCGGGGAAAGGCATTTCTTTATGGAGCATCTTCCGGAATTGTGGAGCCTGCAGCGGCTGCAATTACCATTCTTCTGAGTGAGTTTTTGACACCGGTACTGCCGTATTTGCTTGCATTTGCGGCGGGAGCCATGCTGTATGTGGTGGTTGAGGAACTGATTCCGGAGGCAAGTGAGGGGGAGCATAGTAATATCGGAACCATTGGGTTCACCGTCGGGTTTGTCCTGATGATGATATTGGATGTGGCACTTGGATAAGGAGACAGAGGAGATAAATTAATATGGGAAAACGAAAGAAAAAAGCTGAAATCGCACAATTAGAACGACGCAGAGAGCGGTTGGAAACGACGCGATATGAACCGAATTATCAGGAGGGGCTTACTTCTGATCAGGTACAGGAGCACAGACTTCACGGGTGGATCAATCTGCCTGTGGATTCTCCGTCTAAGACGGTGTCAGAGATTGTGCATGAGAATGTATTTACCTATTTTAACCTGATTTTTGCTGTACTGGCAGTACTGCTTTGCCTGGTAGGATCCTTCCGCAATCTGACATTTCTTCCGGTTATTATTGCAAATACTCTGGTGGGAATTGTGCAGGAAGTGCGTGCAAAGAAGGTGTTGGATAAGATGTCCATGCTGCATGCACCCCATGCAAGGGTAGTGCGGGACGGTACGGCTCAGCGGGTGAATGCAGAAGAACTGGTTCTGGACGATATTGTAATCTTTGATGCAGGAAGTCAGATCTGTGCAGATGCTGTGGTTGTGGAAGGAGAGGTTCAGGTAAATGAATCTCTTTTAACGGGAGAATCGGATGAGATTACAAAGAAAAAGGGAGATTCCCTGATGTCCGGAAGTTTTGTGATATCGGGGCAATGCTATGCCCGATTGACTCAGGTGGGAGAGGATTCGTACATTTCCAAATTAACGCTTGAGGCAAAGGCTATGGAGAGCAGTGAGCAGTCGGAAATGATTCGTTCTCTTAATAAATTAGTTAAAGGCGTGGGTATTGCTATTATACCGATTGGGCTGATTCTGTTCGGTGAAAGCTTTTTCGTAAATCATGACACCTTCCGTCAGAGCATTACATCTATGGTGGCGGCTGTTATTGGAATGATTCCGGAGGGTCTGTACCTGCTGGCAACTGTTGCGCTGGTCGTGAGTGCCATGCGCCTTGCGAAGCAAAAAGTCCTGCTTCATGATATGAAGAGTATTGAGACGCTTGCGAGGGTGAATGTACTCTGTGTGGATAAGACGGGAACGATCACGGAGAACCTGATGACGGTAAATCAGGCGGTAGAAACTCTGGATTATAAGAAAAATCAGGAAAAATATCCGACCCTTGCACAGATGATCGGTGATTTTGCGGCAGCCATGTCGGATGACAATGCTACCATGGATGCGGTGAAAGATTTTTTCACGGAAATCAGCGGGCGAAAACCGGTCAGTAAAACCTCTTTTTCTTCTGCGGTAAAATACAGCAGTGTGACTTTTGAGGACGGTGCTTATGTTATGGGAGCACCGGAAATGATTCTTCGGGAGGACTACATTTTATATTCGGCAGAAATAGAGGAATATACCAGAAAGGGTTACCGTCTGCTGGTATTTGGCTCGTATGAGGGCACGATTGACGGAAAGCCGCTGACAGAGAAGGTGACGCCTCTGGGATATATTATTCTTTCCAATCCAATCAGGGAAAATGCGAAAGAAACCTTTGGGTATTTTGCAGACCAGGGAGTGGCTGTTAAAGTAATTTCCGGGGATAATCCGCTGACGGTGTCTGAGGTTGCCGGACAGGCGGGAATCGAGAATGCAGACCGGTATGTGGATGCGAGAGACCTGAATACGGAGGAAGATATAAGTAATGCCGTTCAGAAATATACTGTTTTTGGTCGAGTGACACCGGAGCAGAAACGACAGCTGATACAGGCACTTCAAAAGCAGGGAAATACGGTAGCCATGACAGGAGATGGAGTGAATGATGTACTGGCACTTAAGGATGCGGACTGCAGTGTAGCTATGGCATCCGGAAGTGATGCTGCTGCTCAGGCGGCGCAGGTGGTACTTCTGGAGTCAGACTTTTCCTGTATGCCATCGGTTGTACTGGAAGGACGCAGAGTAGTCAATAACATTCAGCGCTCGGCAAGTCTGTTCCTGGTGAAGAATATATTTTCCTTTTTGCTGTCCATTTTCTCAGCGGTATTCATGATTACGTATCCGCTGGAACCTTCACAGGTATCACTGATCAGTATGTGTACCATCGGAATACCGGCCTTTTTCCTGGCACTGGAACCGAATAAGAGCCGGATTGAAGGCCATTTCCTGACCAATGTATTATTAAAAGCACTTCCGGCGGGAATTACGGATATGCTTGCGGTGGGAGCCCTGGTCATCTGTGGAAAGGTATTTGGATTGCCTGAGAGCGATATTGCTACAGCTGCTACCATGTTGCTTGCGATTGTAGGGTTCATGATTCTTTATAAGATCAGTCTTCCAATGAACAAGCTTCGTACAGCTGTACTGGCGGGCTGTATTGGAATTCTGCTGTTTTGCGGATTATATCTGCACCAGCTATTTGCACTGTCCGGAATGTCCAAAGTGTGCATCCTGTTGTTTGTAGTATTTTCTTTTGCATCGGAATCTATGTTCCGATACCTGACGATACTGGTAGATATGATTCGGAAAGGATATTGTAAAATACGCGGAAAAGTAAAGTAGTAATTATAAAAATGGGAGCATATCAACTGATATGCTCCCATTTTTCTTTCTATAGGTTAGATTCTAACGCATAAACTGATTGATGACGTGAAGGATTCCGTCTTCATCGTTAGATTTAGTAATATAGTCTGCTTTTTCCAGAACCAGAGGCTGGGCATTTGCCATGGCAACGCCCAGTCCGGCGCTTTCTATCATTGTGATGTCATTGTATCCGTCTCCGCAGCAGATCATTTCATTGGAGGTGAGACCGATACTGTTCAGAAGCTTCTGAAGAGAGTGAGCCTTATCGATACTCTGAGGCATAATCTCCAAAAAGAACGGATCTGAGCAGTAGAGGTTCAGATAAGATCGGAAATGTGCGGATAATTCGTCTTTCAACTTCGTTATTATCTCGGGAGAGCCTGTTCCAAGGAATTTATTTACCGGGAAATTAATATAATCCGGGAAATTTTCGACCCGCTTTATCTTCATGTGATTGATACGGGATTCCAGCTCAGAATACTGGTTGGGACAGATTCCGGAAATAATGTTTTCATCATCGTAGGTCAGAATATCCACCCCCTGATCTGCATATTTTTTTGCCAGTTCGAAGGTGGGATGATAGACATCTGCGGGCAAAATACGGTTATAAATAATCTGCCCGGAACGGCAGTCGGTGATTCTTCCGCCATTAAAGGACAAAATATATCCGCCATAATCGCTCAGGTGCAGTTCCTTTGCGAGAGGAAATACTCCCTGAGTGGGGCGACCGCTTGCGAGAACAACTTTCTTTCCCTGCTGCTGAATATCCAGCAGCGCTTCAAGTGTTGGTTTTGTAATTTCCTTTTTAGAGTTTGTCAATGTGCCGTCAAGGTCCAATACCAGTATCTGATAGCTACCCATAGGTTACAGCTCCTTTAATGCATCCACGATTTCAGGGAATTCCATGCCGTGAGATGCTTTTACTAAAACATTGTCTCCGGGCTTCAGAATTTCTTTTGCCTGTGTCAGGAAATCCGATTTTGTCTGGAACCAGAGCGCCCTGGTGGAAGAACCGGGAAGGGAAGCGCCCTCCACAATTTCCTTCGATAATTCACCTATTGCGCAGACCAGGTCAATTCCCAGATCAGCAGCGTGTTCTCCTACACTTCGGTGCAGTGCTTTTTCATCGGTTCCCAGTTCGCCCATATCACCAAGAACGGCAACTTTTCGTCCGATAGCCATGTTAAGAACTCCAAGAGAAGCCTTCATGGATACCGGATTTGCGTTGTAGCAGTCATCCAGGATAATCAGATTATCTGTCTGGATAATATTGTTGCGCCCGGCAATAAAGGGCAGGTGTTCAATTCCGGCTTTCATCTCCTCCGGTGTCAGACCGAGAGTGTATCCCACGGCAGCTCCTGCCAGTGCATTAGATACCATGTGGATACCCGGAGTAGGAACCGTGCATGTAAATGCGGCATCCGGCAGATGAATCGTACAGGAGGTTCCTCGTAAACCAAGGGGACAGATATCTGTTGCATATATCTGACAGTTTTCCTGTGACATGCCGTAAAACAGAGGTTTGACTCCCTTTACAGGACCAATCTGAGACAGAAGCGGGTCATCTCCATTTAAAATAATGGAACCGCCCGGTTTCATATCACGGAACATCTGAGTTTTTTCCTGCATGATTCCTTCCTGGGTCTTCAAAAATTCCAGATGTGCCACACCGATATTGGTAATCACACAGATGTCAGGGCTTGCGGCGGTGGAGAGCTTGCGCATTTCTCCAAAGTGATTGATGCCCATTTCAAGAACGGACACCTGATGCGTCTCATTCATCTCAAAGATCGTGAGAGGCAGACCGCATTCGTTGTTAAAATTTCCCTGCGTTTTATGTACCTTATATTTTTCGGCAAGAACGGAGGCAATCATTTCCTTCGTGCTGGTCTTTCCGACACTTCCGGTAATTCCCACAACTTTTACATCGAAGGAATCACGGTATAATTTTGCAATGTCAAGCAGTGCCTGACCGGTGGCTTCCACCAGAATATAGGGATAAGGTGTCTCACCCAGGTCTTCGTGGGAAACAACACACAATGCTCCCTTTTCGATGGTGTCAGGGATGAACTTATGTGCATTAAAACGTTCACCGTTAATTGCGACGAACAAAAAGTCCTTTTCCACCTTACGGCTGTCAATAGTAACACCTGCAACTTCTCTGGTTAAAAGGGATGTGTCGCCGTGGTAGGTGCCCTGACAGGCCTTGGTAATATTCTCTAAAGTCAGATTTTTCATCTTTTAAACTCCTTACTGGTAGCGTGCTTCGATGGATTTCTGAATAATCAGTTCGCAGAATTCTCCATATTCATATCCGGCAGCCTTTGCAGCTTTCGGAAGAAGGCTTGCAGAAGTCATACCCGGAAGGGAATTTACCTCCAGACAATAGAACTCTCCGGTCTGGTTATCTACAATAAAGTCTGCTCTGGAATACACATCCAGGCGAAGTGCGTTATAAGCCATTTCACCGGCTTTCTGGATCTGTTCAGTCTGTTCGGCAGTCAGGGACTGTGCAGGACAGATCTCGGAAGCACCACCCAGCTGGTACTTATTCACATAGTCGAAGAAACCGTCCTTTGGTACGATCTCGACAAGCGGAAGAGCCTTGCCCTCAAAGATACCGCACGCATATTCACGGCCGTCAATGAATGGCTCAATAACAACTTCATCTTCTTTGCGGAAGGATGCTTCTATTGCAGCTTTATATTCTTCCTCTGTGTGTACGATATGAACACCGATACTGGAACCGCCGGAGCATGGTTTTACGACAACAGGAAGGCGGAAGCCAAGTGACTCAAGTGTTCGGCCCTTATCTTTACGGAATAAATGGGTTCCGTCAGGAGTCGGAACTCCCTGCATTTTGAAAATTTCCTTTGTTACGCCTTTATCCATGGACAGTGCGCATCCAAGAGAATTCGGACCTGTATAGCGGATGCCCAGAACATCGAAGGTGGCCTGAAGCTTTCCGTTCTCGCCGAGACTGCCGTGCAATGCCATGAAGGTGATATCGGCCATGGAACACAGCGCCAGAACATTCGGTCCCAGATAGCTTTTGGAATCTCCGGGACGGGAAGCCCACAATGCATCCAGATCCGGTTCTGTCACCTGAATTCCGGCAGCAATCTCCAGACCGCCGCCCGGAAGGTCGAATACCTCTTCCAGTTTATCCGGGTCATATTCCAGTCCCATGAATGCATCCAGGAGATATGCCTGATGACCCCTCTCACGAAGGGCTTTGCATACGCTGGCACCGGAACATAAGGATACATCTCTTTCGTTACTGTAACCGCCTGCTAATACAATAATTTTCATATAAATCTTACTCCTTTAATTATGACTTACTCATCTGGTCGAGCAGTGATTTTTTAACCTCATATAATTTGTCGGACAGATCCACATAAACCTGATGTGGATAGAAGAGACGCTTGGTTTCTTCCCAAAGTGTTTTCTTCTCCTGTTTGCAGTATTCAGCAATTTCCATAACGCTCGGAGACTGATATACACATTCGCCATTTTTGAAGACGGGAACCAGAATCTCGCGCATGGTATAAGAGCCGCCCGGAAGCCGTGTTTTCTTCCAGGTCTCGATCGGGTCGAAGATCAGAAGGTCTTCATTTGTGTCAAATACTTCATCCACGAAACAGATCAGATCGGCTTTTACTTTACCGGTAGTCTTATCATAAATACGATAAATGGTCTTGTTTCCCGGGTTAGTAATCTTTTCTGTGTTTTCGGAAATCTTGATCTTCGGTACAAATTCACCCTTCTCATTTCTAATGGCAGCAAGTTTGTATACACCGCCAAAGGAAGGACAGTCTTTGGATGTGATCAGGTGGGTTCCGACACCCCAGGATGTAATGGCAGCCTGCTGCATCTTCAGATCGTGAAGCAGGTACTCATCCAGGTCATTGGAAGCAGCAATGACAGCCGTTTCAAAGCCTGCTGCGTCTAACATCTTACGCGCTTCCTTAGACAGATATGCAAGGTCGCCGCTGTCCAGTCTGATTCCGTACTTCTTAAGCGGAATACCGGAATCTCTCATTTCCTGGAATACACGGATCGCATTCGGCACACCGGATTTCAACGTGTCGTATGTATCCACCAGAAGTGTACAGTTGTCCGGATAAAGATCAGCATAAGCTTTAAAAGCTGTATATTCGTCCGGGAAACTCATAATCCAGCTGTGTGCATGGGTTCCCAGAACCGGTACGTTAAATTTCTGGCCTGCAAGTACATTGGAGGTACCTACACATCCGCCGATCATGGCAGCTCTTGCACCATATAAACCGGCATCCGGTCCCTGAGCACGCCGCAGACCAAATTCCATAATACCGTCGCCGTTTGCGGCAAATACCACTCGTGAGGTTTTTGTGGCGATCAGCGACTGGTGGTTAATAATATTCAGAATTGCGGTCTCTACAAGCTGTGCTTCCATAATCGGTGCAATGACCTTTAAAATAGGCTCTTTCGGGAAGATAACGGTTCCTTCCGGAATAGCATAAATATCTCCGCTGAAATGGAAACCGCTCAGATAGTGAAGAAAATCTTCACTGAAAATACCCAGGCTTCTCAGATAATCTACATCCTCATAAGTAAAGTTCAGGTTTTTCACATATTCAATAACCTGTTCCAGTCCGGCACAGATGGAATACCCGCCATTGCATGGGTTCTGACGGAAAAATACATCAAATATTACGGTTTCATTCTTTTCCTTTTCTTTAAAGTAACCCTGCATCATCGTCAACTCATAAAAATCAGTCAACAGGGTCAAGTCTCTTCTGCTCATTTTCTACTCCTTTTTGTTTTTGCGAATAATCATCATGTTATGAATTTTGGATAAAATTCTGTTACATTATAGCACCTGTAATAGGAAATGTAAAAGAAAACTATCTACAACTGACAATACACCTGTAATTACAGGCGTGTTTATACCAGAGCCTGATTCTTTTTTATAGTATCCATAATAATATTCTTACAATAGGTTCCGAGATGTTTTTTTGTTTCTTTATCCAGCTCACCCGGATAAATTGGTTTTCCATATTCAATAATTACGTGCGTCTTTTTGATGCGCGGTACCTGTGCCTCGAAAATGGAATGGGTATTATTCATGGAAATAGGAATAATCGCACATCCGGTTTTCTCGGCAATTTTCAGTGCGCCGTCTTTAAAAGGAAGCATAGTAAGTTCTTCTCCGTCGTTGCGGGTTCCTTCAGGGAAGATGCAGATAGAGATACCATTTTTTATATATTCAATTGCCTGCAAAATGGTCTTCAGACCCTCGCGGGGAGAGCTTCTGTCCAGAAACAGGCAATATAAGCGCCGCATCCAGTCCCGGAGAAGCGG
Source organism: Sporofaciens sp. SGI.106 (assembly GCF_050314255.1). Taxonomy (NCBI): domain Bacteria; kingdom Bacillati; phylum Bacillota; class Clostridia; order Lachnospirales; family Lachnospiraceae; genus Sporofaciens; species Sporofaciens sp. SGI.106. The sequence goes on along the minus strand of NZ_JBNPMZ010000002.1, from coordinate 63,536 downwards.
ATAGCGCTCCATTTCTTTCTTTGCTACATATCCGGTCAGCCGTTTGCATCGTGAATAAGTCAGAAGAATGTCGAAATAACTCCGGTGGTTGCCAATGTAGAGAACCGGTTCATCCGGTATGTTCTCTTCGCCGATTACGGTAATTTCTACTCCGGAAATACGCAGGATCACCCGGAATGCCCACTGAACAATGCGCAGCGACTGATAATCCTGACGTTCTTTATTGAAGCGTCCAATAATCCATTCAATTCCCAGTACTGGTATGCCCAGCAGCAGAAATAGAAATAAAAATAAAGCAACTAATATAAATCTAATCAAAAAATCATCTCCGTTTCTAATCTCTTCCGTACAGATGGGTCAGCTCTTTGAGTTCCTGAGCCAGAGTGTCATTCAGTACACCTTTGCGGAAACGCCAGCTCCAGTTACCGGAAGCCTTGCCCGGAGTATTCATGCGTCCGTTCTTGCCGATGCCCAGTACATCCTGAAGCGGGAAGATGGCATAGGCAGCGATGGAGCCGAGTGCGGCACGGATGAATGCAAGGTTGACCGGATAGTCCATACGAAGATTCATGTAGCGCTGTACTTTTTCCCGGGATGGGATTGCCAGTGTCTCGTACCATCCGACGGTGGTATCGTTATCATGAGTTCCGGTATAGCATACACAGTTGGCGGTGGTGAACTGATGAGGCAGGAATGCATTCTCATTCAGATCTTCAAATGCAAACTGCAGCACCTTCATTCCCGGGAACCGGCATGCATCCCGGAGAGCTTCTACCTCCGGAGTAATCACACCCAGGTCTTCGGCAATAATCGGAAGCTGTTCCCCCAGAGCATTTTCAATGGCAGCAAACAGTTTGCGATCCGGTCCTTTGACCCACTCGCCGTTAATAGCGGTTTCTTCACCGTAAGGGATGGACCAGTAGGCTTCAAAACCGCGGAAGTGATCGATGCGCAGGATATCCAGTACTTCCAGCTGGTTGCGGATACGGGAAATCCACCACTGAAATCCCTCGGACTCATGAACGTCCCAGTCATAGAGCGGATTGCCCCACAGCTGACCGGTGGCTGAGAAATAATCCGGCGGTACACCGGCTACTTTCAAAGGAAATCCTTTCGTATCAAGCTGGAACAGATGCTGGTTTGCCCAGACATCCGCACTGTCCATAGATACGAAAATCGGAATATCTCCGATGATTCGGATATCCTTTTCGTTGGCGTAAGCTTTCAGAGCCATCCATTCTGTAAAATACATGAATTGTACAAAACGGTAAAAACCTGCTTCATGGTGCAGATTCTGCGAGAGTTCTCTTTTCTTTTCTTCGGTAGGCTGACGGTATTCGTCCTCCCAGGACAGCCAGCTGGCACCTCCATGGGAATCCTTACATGCCATGAAAAGTGCGTAGTCGTCAAGCCAGTATCCCTGTTTCTGACAGAAGCTGTCATATTCTGCAGATCCGGAAAAGTTATCATAAGCTTTTCTGAGAAGCGCCATCTTCCACGGGATAATAGTGCCGTAATCTACCTGTTCTTCATTGCCTCTGGGACAGTTCTCAAGATCGGCCTGGGTAATCAGATTCATCTCCAGAAGATGCTCCGGGCTGATCAGAAGAGGCTGACCGGCAAAGGCAGAGAAACTCTGGTAGGGGGAATCTCCGTATCCGGTGTGGGTAAGAGGCAGAATCTGCCACAGATGCTGACCGGATTTGGCAAGAAAATCTACAAATGCATAAGCTTCAGGCCCCAGATCTCCGATTCCATAAGGGGAAGGCAGAGAAGTAGGGTGTAATAAAATGCCGGAAATGCGCGGCAGGTTATAATGTTCCATATTTTTTCTCCTTTGTCGTCAATTCAATAGAAGTATTGTACCATAAAACAGTCATTTTTCAAAGGGGTGGTGTGTATGATAATAGAGAGAATATTTGCGTGGGGCAGGGTATGGGAAGACGATTGTGCATTCTCATCCTGACAGGCATTTTGCTGGGTCTGACAGGGTGTTCAGTGGAAAAACTGGATACAGAAAAAAAGAAGAATCTGGAGTTCACGGTGGTGGACCCGGATGAGATACCAAAGGAGCTGGCAGGGGAGATCGAAGCAGAAAAAAAGGATCCCATGAAGATTACTTATGCGGATAAAGGGTATCTTTACATTGTGGAGGGATATGGAAGTCAGGAATCCAGCGGATACAGTGTGAAAGTGTCTCAGGTATATGAGACGGAAAATGCACTGTATCTGGAGACAGAGCTGATAGGACCGGCCCACGGGGAGGAAGTTGTGAATAAAGAAACCTGTCCCTATGTGGCAGTGAAAGTGGAATATAATGAGAAGCCGGTAGTATTTGAGTAGGAGGTTGCAGAAAATGGAATTAGTAAAAAAAGGAATACGATATCATAAAATAGGGAGACAGGTATCTGATCAGTTTTATGTGGATGATGATATTAATGTGCCGGACAGCAAAGCGGATGTGGCAAGAGTTGTATTAAGTGAGGGACGTATCCGCACGGAAGAGGTAAAAGTTAGTGAAAATTATGCCCGGGTAACCGGAAAACTTCAGTACCAGATTTTGTATGTGACGGATGAGGCAGAGCCCCGTCTGGCATCACTGCAGGGCAAGATACCATTTGAAGAAATGGTTTATCTGGAGGAAGAACCGGCCGGGCAGGTCATTATAAAATCCTGCAGCGCAGAGCTTACCGTATCATTTATTCACTCCAGAAAACTGAATGTAAAGGCTGTGACCGACATGGAACTGAGTGTGGAAGGGGAAAGGGAAGAGATTCTCTGTATGGATGCGGATGGAAATGGAGAGCTGTACAAGAAATTTGATCATAAAGAAGTGCTTGCGCTCAGGTCGGTCAGAAAGGATACATACCGTATTCGGGAAGAAATGAAGATTGCCGGAACGAAGGAAAATATCGGAACTCTCCTCTGGACGGAAGTTTCACTTCGGAAGCTGGATACCAGACTGGGAAGAGATGAGCTGAAGCTCCGGGGAGAGCTTCTGGTGTTCTGTGTCTATGAATCTCAGGAGGGAAAAACGGACTGGGTGGAGCAAACGGTGCCGTATGAAGGCAGGATCGAGTGCTTTGGGGCGGATGATACCATGTACCACCACTTCTACGCGGAGCTTGCGGATGAAAATGTGGATGTTCGTATGGATGAAGATGGGGAGATGCGGATATTCGGTATAGAGGCTACGCTGGAGATCAGAGTCAGCGTGTACGAGGAAGAGCATCTTCAGCTTCTAAAAGATCTGTATTCTCTGAGAGAAAAATGTGTACCTTCTGCGGAAGAGATTACACTGGAAAGTCTGGTCATGCAGAATCATTCCAAATACAAATTATCAGAGCAGCTTTCTCTTCCGGAGCTTAAGGATGACATCCTGCAGATCTGCCACAGCACCGGATTTATACAGTTGGACCACACCGAAATAACGGCTGAGGGGATTCTGGTGGAAGGAGTTCTGAATGTCAGCTTCCTTTATGTAAAAGCAGATGATACAGCGCCGTTCGATGTGTGGCAGGGAATGGTTCCATTTACTCATATCATAGAAACCAATGAGACAGCTCCCGATATGCGCTGTGATATTACCAGTGGACTGGAGCAGATTTCCGTAGGTCTTCTGGGAAATCAGGAAACGGAGGTTAAGGCAGTGCTGGCTTTTCATATTTTCCTACGCAGACCGGAAAAAATCCGGAATATTCAAAATGTTGCGGAAGAGCCGATTGATATGGAGGAGGCGGCAAAGGCTCCGGGAATTGTCGGATATATCGTGCGGGAAGGAGAGGGACTCTGGGATCTGGCAAAGCGTTTCAGCACTACGGTAGAGGGAATATGTGAGGTTAATAATGTTACGGAAGAAAACGTCAAACCGGGGGATAAGATATTGATTTTTAAAGAAAATATGAGTATACTGTAAGAACACTGTATACAAGATACAAAACAGGAGGAAATGATGGAGAAACTGGAATTAAAAGCACTTGGAAAAATTAATCTGGGACTTGATATCCTTGGCAGACGTGAGAATGGTTACCATGATGTGCGCATGGTAATGCAGACTGTATATCTATACGATCGGGTGATTCTGGAGAAGAAGCAGGAACCGGGCATTGAAATTGAGACGAATCTGTCCTTTCTTCCGGTAAATGAAAATAATATTGCCTATAAGGCAGCAAAGCTTCTGATGGATGAATTTGGTCTGCCGGGAGGCATTAAGATTACACTGGAGAAGCATATTCCGGTGGCAGCAGGTATGGCAGGAGGAAGTTCGAATGCGGCGGCAGTCCTTTTCGGTATGAACCGGATGTATGAACTTGCTCTTTCCATGGAAGAATTAAAAGAAAGAGGAGTAACACTGGGGGCAGATGTGCCGTATTGTATTATGAGAGGTACGGTACTGGCAGAGGGAATCGGAGAGATCCTGACGCCTCTTTCTCCTATGCCCCGGTGTTATATCCTGATCGCAAAACCGCCGCTCAGTGCATCCACGAAGGTGGTATATGAGAAATATGATGCCATGACGGATATTCGTCATCCGGATATTGACGGGATCATCGCCGGTCTGGAAGCGGGTGATGTGCGCAGAGTGGCTTCCAATATGGGAAATGTACTGGAACAGGTGATGATTCCGGAATATCCGGTGTTGGGAGAAATCAAGGAAATGATGAGAAAGAACGGTGCGCTGGGAGCTATGATGAGCGGCAGCGGACCTACGGTATTTGGAATCTTTGACAGCAGGGCTAAAGCGAAGGCGGCAGCGTCCAGGATTAAGAAGGCGGAGCTGGCGAAACAGGTATATGTGACGAATGTTCATCGTGAACGGGTACAAAAAGGAGAAAAGTGATGAAGGAACCGAATTTTGAAGTGACAATGAATGAATACCTTCCGCTCAGAGATGTAGTTTTTAATACGCTGAGACAGGCTATCCTGCGCGGAGAACTTAAACCCGGAGAGAGGCTGATGGAGATTCAGCTTGCGAATAAGCTGGGGGTCAGCAGGACGCCGATCCGTGAGGCGATCCGGAAACTGGAGCTCGAGGGACTGGTTCTGATGATTCCGAGAAAAGGTGCAGAGGTTGCGGAGATTACAGAAAAGAATCTGAGAGATGTTCTGGAGGTAAGAGGTGCGCTGGAGGAATTGTCCGTACAGCTTGCCTGTGATAAAATTACGGAAGAGCAGATCGGGCAGCTCAAAGTGGCAGCAAAGGAATTCGAGGCCGTGCTAAAGACCGGTGATATTACGCAGATTGCGGAAGCAGACGTGAAATTTCATGATGTTATTTACGAGGCGACGGACAATCGTCGTCTGATTCAGCTTCTGAATAATCTTCGGGAGCAGATGTACCGATACCGTGTGGAATATCTGAAGGAGAAGAATGTTTATCCACAGCTGATTGCAGAACATGAGGAAATCATTGAGAAGATTGAGAACAGGGAAAAGGAAGAGGCGGTGAGGATTGTGTGCCGCCATATCGGCAATCAGGTTACAGCCGTTACCGGAACGATCCGGATGAAACAAAATTAGTGAATATTTTCCGGAAAAATGTGAACACTCCTGATATAGAATCCGCGAGGATGGAATAAGGAGGTTCTTACATATGGAAAATGAAAGAGGATATCAGAAATATAGAAAAAAACGGAGTATGTGCTGTCTGGTCACAGCACTCATTCTGGCGGCACTCCTGACAGGCTGGCAGGTGAGAGAGCGGTCTCTTTTGGTGGAGGCAAGAGCAGAAAGCGCCCAGAGGGAACTGGCGGGAGAGGTGCTCCGATTCCATGTACTTGCCAATAGTGACAGTCAGGAAGATCAGCAGCTGAAAATGCGGGTGAAGGAAGCGGTGCTGGATTATATGGAGCGCGAACTGCCTTCTGAGCGGAAGGAAGGACTTTCCGGGACGAAGGCATGGGTGGAAGCCCATCTTGGGGAGATCCGTAATCTGGCAGAAGAGACGCTTCGGGAAGCAGGAAGCAGGGACAAAGTGACTGCAGAGCTTTCGAATGCTTATTTTCCGGCTAAGACTTATGGAGATGTTACTTTTCCGGCGGGAGAATATGAGGCTCTGCGAATCTGCATTGGACAGGCCCGGGGGCAGAACTGGTGGTGCTGCCTGTACCCGGATCTGTGTTTTATAGACGCGGTACATGCAGTGGTGCCGGAAGAGGGAAAAGAGAAGCTTCGCCAGGTACTGGATGAGGATGCCTATGATATGGTGACAGCGACTTCGGAGTTTAAGATAAAATGGTTCTTTTTACAGTAAGAGAAAGAAGGAGAATATGTATACATTTGAAAGCAGAATCCGGTTCAGTGAGGTGGATCATCACGAAACCATTACACTGCCGGGAATTATAAATTATTTTCAGGACTGCAGTACTTTCCATTCGGAGGATATGGGGCTTGGAATTGACGCATTAAAGAAAAAACAGAAAGTATGGATTCTTTCCTTCTGGCAGGTGATCGTGAACCGGTATCCGGGGATGGGAGAGAAGGTCGCTGTCAGTACCTGGTCTACAGGGTTTCAGGGACTCTACGGTACAAGGAATTTCCAGATGAAGGATGCGAATCAGGAAGTTCTTGCGTATGCCAATTCCATCTGGGTATATATGGATATGGAAAAGGGAAGACCGGCAAAGCCCGATCCGGAGGAAATCGCGGTCTATGGCGTGGAACCGGCTCTTGATATGGAGTACGCGTCCCGCAAGATCAGGCTGCCGGAGACGGTCGTGGAAGGTCCGGCATTCCCGGTAAGAAAATTCCAGATCGATACCAATGAGCATGTGAATAATTGTCAGTATGTAGAGATGGCGCTGGAGGCGCTGGAGGAAGAGATTCAGGTGCGGGAAATCCGGGTAGAGTATAAGAAATCTGCCAGATATCAGGATATCATTGTACCGAAAATTGCAAGAGAGGAAAACCGGACAGTCGTAGAGCTGTGTGATACGCAGGATAAGCCTTACGCTGTCGTAGAATTGATGGGAGAATAAGATGACGTTAGAAAAAGGATTGGGAAAGAAACAGACACTAATGGTAGTGAAAAAAGTAGATTTCGGAGTATATCTGGGAACGGAGGACGAGCGGGTTCTCCTTCCGAAAAAGCAGGTGCCCTCCGGTGTGGGAATCGGTGATCCGGTGGAGGTATTTTTATATAAGGATTCTAAGGACCGCCTGATTGCCACTACTCAGGAACCTAAGATCGTGCTGGGTGAGGTGAAGGCACTGAAGGTTGCAGATACAGGAAGGATCGGTGCATTCCTGGACTGGGGCCTGGAGAAGGATCTCCTGCTTCCGTTCAAGGAGCAGACGGCGAAGGTGAAGAAAGGAGATTCCTGTCTGGTGAGCCTCTATGTGGACAAGAGCGGCAGATTGTGTGCCACTATGAAGGTGTACGAGAAGCTCCGCAAGGACTCTCCTTATAAGAAGGATGACCGGGTGCAGGGAATCATCTATGAGCAGAGTGATAATTTCGGTCTGTTTGTGGCCGTGGATGACATATACTGTGCATTGATTCCGAAGAAGGAAGTATACGGAAAGCTTCATGTGGGTGACCGGATCGAGGCACGTGTTACGGAAGTGAAACCGGATGGAAAGCTGGACTTAAGTGTGCGGGAAAAAGCATTTATACAGATGGATGCAGACGCTAAGATGGTACTGGAGCGCATGGATGCACATGGCGGACGTTTGCCGTTTACGGATAAGGCAGATCCGGAAGTGATTAAGAAAGAGACCGGTCTTAGCAAAAATGCATTCAAGCGTGCGGTCGGACGCCTTATGAAGGAAGGACGGGCCGTGATTGAAAAAGACGGTATTGTACGTAAAGACAAGTAGGAGACAGAAAGAGAGAGAAGACGATGGGATTTGCACATTTGCATGTTCATACAGAGTATAGTCTTCTGGACGGCTCTAATAAAATTAAAGAATGTGTGGCTCGGGTAAAGGAGCTTGGCATGGACAGCGTGGCAATTACAGACCACGGTGTCATGTTTGGTGTGATTGATTTCTACCGGGCGGCAAAGGCGGCAGGCATCAAACCGGTTCTGGGGTGCGAGGTCTATGTGGCACCCGGGTCCAGATTTGACAAAGAGGCAGTGGGAAACGGGGATGACCGCTACTATCATCTGGTGCTTCTGGCAGAGAATGATACCGGATATCATAATCTGATGAAGATCGTATCCCGGGGATTTACGGAAGGGTATTATTATAAGCCCCGGATTGACCTTGAGGTCCTGCGGGAGTTTCATGAGGGCATCATAGCACTGAGCGCCTGCCTGGCAGGAGAGGTACAGCGGAATATCGCGCGCGGCATGTATGAGGAAGGCCGTGCGGCAGCGAAACGGTATGAGGAGATTTTCGGGAAAAATAATTTCTTTCTGGAACTTCAGGATCACGGGATCCCGCAGCAGCAGACGGTGAACCAGGCACTGATCCGCATGAGTGCAGAGACAGGCATTCCGCTGGTGGCTACGAATGATGTTCATTATACCAGTGAGGATGACGTGAAGCCTCACGATATTCTTCTGTGCATTCAGACCGGAAAAAAACTGGCGGATGAGGACAGGATGCGCTATGAAGGCGGACAGTACTATATCAAATCGGAAACGGAGATGAGGCAGCTCTTTCCTTATGCGCTGGAAGCCCTGGAAAATACTCAGAAAATTGCGGATCGCTGTAATGTGGAGATTGAATTCGGCGTAACCAAGCTTCCCAAATACGATGTACCGGAGGGATATACCTCCTGGGAATATCTGAACAAGCTTTGTTTTGAGGGACTGGAGCGGCGGTATACGCCGGTGACGGAAGAATTAAAAGAACGGCTGAAATATGAGTTGTCCGTTATTCAGTCCATGGGATATGTGGATTACTTTCTGATTGTGTGGGATTTTATCAAATATGCGAAGGATCACGATATTATGGTGGGACCGGGCAGAGGTTCTGCGGCAGGAAGTCTGGTGTCCTACTGTCTGGAGATTACCACGATCGACCCTATTAAATACCAGCTCCTGTTTGAGCGTTTCCTGAATCCGGAGCGTGTATCCATGCCGGATATCGACGTGGATTTCTGCTTTGAACGCAGGCAGGAGGTTATTGATTATGTAGTGCGTAAATACGGTGCGGACCGGGTGGTGCAGATCGTTACTTTTGGTACGATGGCGGCAAGAGGTGTTATCCGCGATGTGGGCAGGGTGATGGATCTTCCCTATGCTTTCGTGGATACGATTGCGAAGATGATTCCGACGGAACTGAATATTACATTGGATAAGGCATTGAATGCCAACGGAGATCTCAGACGGATGTATGAGGAGGATGAGCAGGTCCGGGAATTGATCGATATGTCCAGGCGTCTGGAGGGACTCCCGAGACATACATCCATGCACGCAGCAGGAGTGGTCATCAGTCAGAAGGCGATTGATGAGTACGTACCCTTGTCTCTTGGATCCGATGGGTCGGTTACCACACAGTTTACGATGACGACGCTGGAGGAGCTGGGACTTCTGAAGATGGACTTCCTGGGACTGCGGACGCTGACGGTGATCCAGAATGCGGTTCGGCTGGCCCAAAAGAGCTCCGGAAAGCGCATAAATATGGATACCATTGATTATAATGATAAACAGGTGCTGGATTCTATCGGAAGTGGTAAGACGGATGGTGTATTTCAGCTGGAGAGTGCCGGAATGAAGAGCTTCATGAAGGAATTGAAGCCTCAGAATCTGGAGGATATCATTGCGGGTATTTCGCTTTACCGTCCGGGTCCGATGGATTTCATTCCTCAGTATATCAGGGGAAAAAATAACAGAGATTCCATCACCTATGATTGTCCGCAGCTGATTCCGATACTGGAGCCTACCTACGGCTGTATTGTTTATCAGGAACAGGTTATGCAGATTGTGCGGGATCTGGCCGGATATACTCTGGGACGAAGCGATCTTCTGCGCCGTGCCATGTCCAAGAAAAAGGGCGATGTGATGCAGCGGGAGCGGCAGAACTTCGTGTACGGCAATCCGGAGGAAGGAGTGCCGGGATGTATAAACAACGGAATTGATGAGAAAACGGCAAACAAGATTTATGACGAAATGATTGATTTTGCCAAGTATGCATTCAATAAATCTCACGCGGCGGCATATGCCGTGGTGGCTTATCAGACGGCATATCTGAAGTATTATTATCCGGTGGAATTCATGGCGGCGCTTATGACCTCCGTGATTGATAATTCTGCAAAAGTGGCAGAATATATTTACGCCTGCAGGCAGATGGGAATCCAGATCCTGCCTCCGGACATTAACCGGGGAGAGGGGAATTTCTCTGTAGACGGCGGAAATATCCGCTATGGTCTGGCTGCTATTAAGAGTATCGGGCGCCCGGTCATTCAGGCAATTATCGAGGAACGGGAAATCCGGGGACCATTTAAAAATCTGAAGGATTTTGTGGAGCGCCTTTCCGGAAGAGAAGTGAATAAGAGAACCATTGAGAGCTTTATCAAAGCGGGAGCATTTGACAGTCTGGGAGGAACCAGAAAGCAGTTCATGATGATCTACATTCAGATTCTGGACCAGGTCAATCAGGAGAGAAAATACTCCATGACAGGGCAGATGTCTCTGTTTGATCTGGTGGATGAGGAGCAGAAAAAGGAATTCGATATTCCGCTTCCGGATGTGGGTGAGTATGCGAAGGAGACGAAGCTTGCTTTTGAAAAAGAAGTCGTCGGGGTGTATCTGACCGGACATCCTCTGGAGGATTATGAGGAAAAATGGCGTAAAAGCATCACGAAAACAACGCTGGATTTTCAGATTGACGATTCTACCGGACGGTCGAAGGTTCGCGACGGAGCAAAAGAGATTATCGGCGGAATGATTACAGCCAAAACGATCAAACATACGAAAAATAATAAGACGATGGCTTTTCTTACCATAGAGGATCTGGCGGGAACGGTTGAAGTGGTGGTATTTCCAAAGGATTATGAGAAAAATCAGCGCTATTTGAATGAAGACAGTAAAGTGTTTGTCAGAGGGCGGGTGTCTGAGGAGGATGATGCCCCGAGTAAATTAATCTGCGAGTCCATCGTACCTTTTGATCGGACGAAAAAGGAATTGTGGATCCAGTTCGAAGACAAGCAGACCTATCTGGCGGAGGAGCCACATCTGTTTCAGCTTCTGAATGCATCGGAAGGTGAGGACCAGGTGGTCATCTACTGCAGAAAGGAAAAGGCAATCAAACGACTTCCGGCGGGAAGAAGTATTTACATCGAACCGGGGATTCTGAGCAGATTGACGAATTCTTACGGAGAATCTTGTGTAAAAGTTGTAGAAAAACCTATTGAAAAGCATTGATATTTCATGTAAAATAGTGCCCGAAGTGAGATTAAAGTAAGACTATTTCAATATAATAACTCAAATATCACCCGTAAGGGAATGGTAAAACACATCTACAAATGGAGGAATGATCATGGCTAAACAAATTCGTACAATTGGTGTTTTGACAAGTGGTGGAGATGCTCCGGGAATGAATGCGGCAATCCGTGCAGTTGTCAGAACAGGATTAGGAAAAGGATTGAAAGTAAGAGGTATCCGAAAGGGATATCAGGGACTTTTGGACGAAGAGATTATTGATCTGTCTGCAAGAGACGTATCCGATACTATTCAGAGAGGTGGTACTATCCTCCAGACTGCACGCTGTGCAGAGATGCGTACAGAAGAAGGACAGCAGAAAGCAGCGGCTATCTGTAAAAAATACGGTATTGACGGACTGGTAGTTATCGGAGGAGACGGTTCCTTTAAGGGGGCACAGAAGCTTTCCAAACTTGGCATTAATACAATCGGTGTTCCGGGAACGATCGATCTGGATATTGCATGCACAGAGTATACGATTGGTTTTGATACTGCTGTTAATACAGCAATGGAAGCAATTGATAAGGTTCGTGATACATCAACCTCTCATGAGAGATGTTCTATCATTGAGGTTATGGGACGTGATGCAGGTTATCTGGCACTGTGGTGTGGTATTGCAAATGGTGCTGAGAAGATTCTGATGCCTGAGGAGCATGATTTTGATGAGGCTGCCATTGTAGCTGATATTCAGGAATGCAGAAAGCGTGGTAAAAAGAATTATATCATTATCAATGCAGAGGGTATCGGCGGTTCTATTGAGATGGCAAAACGTATTGAGGAAGCAACCGGAATGGAGACCAGAGCTACGATTATCGGACACATGCAGCGTGGCGGAAGCCCGACCTGTAAAGACCGTGTCTATGCTTCTATCATGGGAGCAATGGCAGTGGATCTTCTGCTGGATGGCAAGACAAACCGTGTGGTTGGTTATAAGCATGGTGAATATGTAGATTTTGATATTGATGAAGCACTGGGTATGAAGAAGGGAATTCCGCAGTACCAGTATGAGATTGCGAGACAGCTTGCATTGTAGGAACTAAGTCTTGAATCCGAAAGTGAAATAAAAGATTGCGCTTTTGCGCAATCTTTTTTATACTATGAGATATCAAAGACAGAGGAGAGTATGAAAGTGGAGATGACAGAAATAAAAAAAAGGCCCATTGGGGTGTTTGATTCCGGTGTGGGCGGATTGACAGTTGCCCGCGAGATCATGCGTCAGCTTCCGGATGAGAATATTGTTTATTTCGGGGATACGGCAAGACTTCCCTATGGAAGCAAATCCAAAGATAATATTATCCGTTTTTCCAGACAGATTATTCGTTTCCTGCTGACCAGAAATGTGAAAGCAATCGTGATTGCCTGCAATACGGCAAGTGCCCAGGCGCTGGACGTCGTGAAGGAAGAATTTGATCTGCCTATTATCGGCACCATAACAGCAGGAGCAAGGGCAGCGGTTCAGGAGACCAGGAGCAGGAAAATAGGTGTGATCGGAACAGAAGGAACCATCCGGAGTCAGACCTATACCGAAGTAATCCGGGAACTGGAGCCGGAGGCAGAAGTTATGGGAAAAGCCTGCCCGCTTTTCGTACCGCTGGTGGAAGAAGGGTTTGCAAAGCATCATATTGCAGATGAGGTTATTGATATCTATCTGCGTGAGATGAAGGAATCGGATATTGATACCATGATCCTTGGCTGTACTCACTATCCGCTGCTTCGTTCCAGGATTATGGCATATCTGGGAGATAAGGTGAGTATTGTGAATCCGGCATATGAGACTGCTATGGATTTGAAGCGGATATTGGAAGAGAAGGGGCTGAATAACGATAGAGACAGCCTTACAAAGTACGAATTTTATGTCAGTGACGCGGCGGAGAAATTCAAGCAGTTTGCGAACTCCATTTTGCCGTATAATGTAGAGACAATTCAGCAGATCAATATAGAAGATTATTAAAGGAATTTAATTATGACAAAAGACGTATTAATCAGTATTTCCGGTCTGCACTACAGTGTGGATGAGGAAAACGGGGCAGAGCCTCTTGAGGTCATTACACCGGCCTCGTATTATTTTAAAAACGGGAAACACTATGTTCTGTATGATGAGGTAGTGGAAGGAATTCCGGGAACCATTAAGAACACGATCAAGATCACCGGCGACCGGCTTTTTGAGATCAATAAGAGCGGTATTGCAAGTACCAGGATGGTATTTGAGAAAGACCGCATCAATATGACGAATTATCAGACTCCTTTTGGGGACATGATGGTGGGAATCCACACGAAGGATATGCGGGTGGATGTCCAGGAAGAGAATATTGATGTGCATATTAACTATGCGCTGGATGTAAATAATGAACCTCTGTCAGAATGTGAGATTAAGGTAAATATCCGTGGGTTATGAGTCAAAGGGGACAGGTTCCGTGACTCTACCTTCAAGTAGAGTCACGGAACCTGTCCCCGGTTGACTCACTTTTTATTTCTCCTTTTTAAAGCGGGCGAAGAATCCTTTTTTCTTTTTCTCAGGCACTTCCAGCGGTCCGCGAAGTCCTTTTACTCCGGTTATGTAGATACCGCTTACGGTAGCTTTCACTTCTTTTTTAACCGGAATCAGAGGATAAATCTGTGCATCACACATCAGAGTCATAATCTTCGGTCCGACTTTTGCTTTTACAACCGGAACTTTGGAGGGGCGCAGATACTTGGGTGTGTTTTCTACAACAACGGACGGAAGACCTGCATCCTTCAGACGAAGCTTACCTTTGTCAATAATAAGCATGGTAACGGTCTGTTTGATGGCATCCATCTGTTCCTGTTGTTCTGCCTGCTTCTTTTCTGCCCTTTTGCCCAGGAAGTATAGTACGACACACGCGATGATTAAAACAATTAATATCACTAATAAAACAATTGTCAGTTTGCTCACGGGAAACCTCCTAAAATAAACTATTTTTACATGAAATAAATTGTAACATTGTTTTGACGGAAGTGCAAGGGATTTGAGCTCATCAGAGAATTAATTTGGATAAATTGCTTGAAGTTTTGGCATGCGAGAGTTTATTATATCAGTTGAGAGATAGATATGGGGTGATAATATGCTGGAATTACTGGGAGATGGCGTCCGGACCGCATTTTGGTGGATCATGGACCATCTGTTGATTATAAATATTCTTCTTTCTGTTCTGATTATTTTCTTTCAGAGAAAAAATCCTACTACAGTCTGGGCGTGGCTTCTGGTGCTGTACTGTGTGCCGGTGCTGGGATTTGGGCTCTACCTTCTTCTTGGACAGAATTTCCGTAAGGAGAGAATGTTTAAAATGAAGGAGATAGAAGGCGAAGTAAAGTATGCCATCCGCAGACAGGAAGAGTCTATTTACAGGAGAAGACTAAGGCTCAGAGATCCGGATCAGGAGCGGTTCAGAAGCCTGATCCTGTATAATCTGAACGAGGGTGAGGCTGTTCTTACGGACAATAATGATGTGCAGATCTTTACGGATGGAAAGGAAAAATTCAGGGCCCTGATCGATGAAATGGAGCATGCAAGGAAGTATATCCATCTGCAGTACTATATTATAAAAAATGACGAGCTGTGGCAGAAAATCGAAGAGGTTCTGCTCCGGAAGGCGCGTCAGGGTGTGGAGATCCGGGTGCTGTTTGACAGTATGGGTTGCCGGACCATGCATAACCGGGACTGGGAACGGCTGGAGGATGCCGGAATTGAGGTGGCAGAATTTTTTCCGGCGGTTCTCGGTAAGCTTCAGCTTCGCGTGAATTACCGGAATCACCGAAAGATCGCAGTTATTGACGGCAGAGTAGGATTTGTGGGCGGATTTAATATCGGACGCGAATATCTGGGGCGTGATAAAAAATTCGGTTACTGGAGAGACACGCACATCTGCATAGAGGGGGCGTCGGTAACATCACTGGCGGTCCGTTTTGTGCTGGACTGGAATTATGCTGCCAGTGAGAATCTTTTTTTAAAGGATTATCTATTTGAGATTCCGGAATATCAGAAAAACGGCCGTGAGCCTATGCAGATCATTTCCAGTGGACCTGATTCCAGAAGCAAGGTGATCCGCAATAACTATCTTCGCCTGATCCATTTGGCAAAAAAGAATGTCTATATTCAGACACCGTATTTCATTCCGGATGAAGATATTCTTGAAGCATTGAAAATAGCTGCGAAATCTGGAATTGACGTGCGGATTATGATTCCGTGTAAGCCGGATCATCCCTTTGTATACTGGGCAACCTATTCTTATCTGGGAGATATGATAGCTGCAGGCGCAAAATGCTACACTTATGATAATGGATTCCTTCATTCCAAGTGCATGTGTGTGGACGGATTGGTGACCTGTATGGGAACGGCGAATATGGATATCCGCAGCTTTGCTCTTAATTTTGAAGTGAATGCAGTGATCTACAGTGCCAAAACTACCCGGTGTCTGGAAGATGCATTTGAGAAAGATATTGAAAAATCAACACTCGTTACCCGTAAGATGTATCGGGGAAGAGGGATGATTATTCGTATAAAAGAGCAGTTCTGCAGATTATTTTCACCGGTATTGTAGTTAAAAAATGAAAATCCTGTGAAAAAGGTTTTATTTAGAATATGTATGTGGTATAAAGATATGAGGCGACTTTTTGAGGTCAGAGTGGATAATCAGGTTATCTGGCTGTGTCGCTTACCCGGATCGGGTGAAAATCAGACAGAGAGGTGTAATATGAAGAAGAAAATAGCAGTGATGCTGGCAGGAACAGCAGTTTGTGCCATGGTAATGACAGGATGTTCCAGTAATGAGGCAAGTAATGATTATGTAACAGTTGCAGGGTATAAAGGAATTGAAGTGGATAAAGTAGACGAGGCAGAAGAGGTCACAGATGAGGCTGTAGATAATTACATTAATGCCGTACTTGCACAGAACGCAACAGAAGAAGAGATTACAGACCGTGCAGTAGAGGATGGCGATACTGTAAATATTAACTTTGTCGGCAAGTTGGATGGTGTGGCATTTGACGGAGGAACGGCTGAGAATTACCCATTGACGATCGGTTCCGGAAGTTTTATTGACGGATTCGAAGACAGTGTGATCGGACATAATATCGGGGATACGTACGACTGGAATGGAAAGTTTCCGGATGACTATTCCAACAACCCGGATCTGGCAGGCAAAGATGTGGTATTTACAATTACGGTAAATTCTATTACGAAATCCACGACACCGGAGCTTACAGATGACTTCGTTAAGACGGTATCTGAGAAGTCCAAGACTGTGGAAGAATATAAGAAAGAGATTAAGAAGACTCTGGAAGAGAATGCCTCTACCGATTATGATTCTGCTCTGGAGGATGCGGCATGGACAGCTGTACTGGAGAAGGCAGAGGTAAAAAAATATCCGGAAGAAGACCTGAAAGAGATATCAGATTCTCTGATTCAGCAGTATAAGGATGCAGCAGAATATTATCAGATGGATTATGAAGAATTTATTGAACAGCAGATGGGATATTCACTGGAGGAATTCGAGAAACAGGTAGATTTGGCTGCTAAGGAGAGTGTTAAGAGTAAGCTGGTAGCAGAGGTGATCGGTGAGAAGGAGAAGCTTGTTCCGGCAGATGAGGACATGGAGAAAGAATTTGAAAAACTTGCCGAAGAGTACGGTTATGAAAGCGTAGATGCTCTTAAGGAAGCAGCGGATGAGGATACTCTCAAGACGATCGTAATTCAGAATTACGTGAAGGAATGGCTGGCTAAACATTGTATTCAGGTAAAGAATGATTAAGACAGGAGTCTTGATTAGGAGAGAGTAGAGATGAAAAGTACAAATGAGAATGGAAGGGATCAATTCCGTACCAAATTCGGGTTTATTGTTGCCTGTATCGGTTCAGCAGTAGGGATGGCAAATATCTGGATGTTCCCGTATCGGACAGGTAAGTTCGGAGGGGCAGCATTTTTAATTCCGTATTTTATTTTTGTAGTACTGCTGGGATTTTCCGGTGTAATCGGGGAGATGGCATTCGGGCGCAGCATGAAGACAGGACCGCTGGGAGCCTTTGCCGGTGCAATGGAACTGCGTTTTGGTAAGAAGGCAAGGCCGGTCGGAAGAGCAGTCGGTATGATTCCGGTTATCGGATCCCTTGGAATTGCAATCGGATATTCTGTGGTCGTAGGATGGGTACTCCGTTATCTGTGGAGTGCACTGTCAGGAAGCCTGATGAAGACGGAGGATTTCGGAGGATTCTTTGGCGGACTGGCTGTGAAGTTTGGAAGTGTGGGCTGGCATATGCTTGCTCTTGGTATTACCTTTGCAATCATGGTGCTTGGCGTAACGAAAGGTATTGAGAAAGTCAATAAGGTTATGATGCCGGTATTTTTCGTGTTTTTCGTTATTCTGATGGTACGTGTTGCTACACTCCCGGGAGCGGTTGAAGGATATAAGTACCTGTTTGTGCCGGATTGGAAGCAGCTTCTGGATGTGAATACATGGGTATATGCTTTGGGGCAGGCTTTCTTTTCATTGTCGCTGGCCGGATCGGGAACGATCGTATATGGAAGCTATCTGAAGAAGGATATTGATATTGTAAGCTGTGCCAAAAATGTGGCATTCTTTGATACCTGTGCAGCATTGCTTGCGGGAATCGTAGTCATTCCTGCCGTATTTGCATTCGGGCTGGATGTGGCCAGTGGCCCGCCGCTGATGTTTATCACATTGCCTGCCGTATTTCAGAAGATGCCATTTGGGCAGATATTTGCGATTATTTTCTTTGTGGCAGTGCTGTCCGCAGCAATTACGTCTCTGATGAACCTGTTTGAGACACCGATTGAGGCGCTGCAGGAGCAGTTCGGGCTTTCCAGAAAGCTGGCAGTTGCAGTGATTGCTCTGATTGGTGCAGGTATCAGTGTACTGATCGAAAGTGGAGATGCAGTATCAGCGTGGATGGATGTAATCTCCATTTATATCATTCCGCTGGGGGCACTTCTGGCAGGAATTATGTTTTTCTGGGTCTGCCCGAAGGGGTTTGCAAGAGAGCAGGCAGAGACGGGGGCACAGAAGCCATTGGGTAAATGGTTTGAACCATTGACCAAGTATGTCTTTGTCGGAATCACATTAATTGTATATGTGCTTGGTATTTTCTTTGGAGGAATCGGCTAAGGGGTTGTCTGGGCAGACAGCCCCTTTTTTTACTGACAAACAGGAAAATTTGGGGTATAATTTAGGAAAGATTTTTCTGACAAAACGAAGGGATGGAGGGATAATATTGAAAAAGAAAAGATTAACAGCATTGTTATTGTCAGTGATATTGTCAGTGATTCCGGCAATCAGCTGTCTGGCGGAAGGTACAGAACCGGTGTCAGAGGCAAATGATTTAACAGACCAGGTTGTAATTTATCATACAAATGATATGCATGGAGCCCTGGAAGAAGGAAGTGGGAAGTTTTCGATAGCGCAGACAGCGGCATTGAAGGAAAATACGGAACATGCATTTCTGGTAGATGCCGGTGATGCCACTCAGGGTGTACCGCTTGCGTCTATTACAAAAGGCAAGGATGTTATCCGACTGATGAATATGGCAGGATATGATGCCATGTGCCTGGGAAATCATGAGTTTGACTATGACATGCAGATACTCCAGGAGAATATCGGGCTTGCGGAGTTTCCAATTCTGGGAGCAAATGCATTATATAACGGGGCTCCCGTCGGACAGACAGACCAGCAGAATGGTGCATATACTATTTTAGAGACGGGTGGACGAAAAATCGGTGTTTTCGGACTGATTACTAAGGATACATCTACCAAGGCCAATCCGGAGGTTGTCGGACAGATAGATTTTACTGATGAAGTAGAGACAGCAAAAGAGCAGATTGATATTCTGGAAGAGCAGGATGTGGATGCGATTATAGCGTTGGGACATCTGGGCAATGAAGGAGGAACCAGCTGTACCAGTGAGGATCTGGCTCAGGCAATGACCGGCGAGTATCAGGGTAAAGTGGATGCAATTATTGACGGACACAGCCATACGATAGAAAATGACGAAGTTAATGATGTGCAGATTGTTCAGACCGGTTATAACATGAGAAGTGTCGGAAAACTTACGCTTCAGTTTACGGATGGGGAAGAAGATGAAGTAACTGTTACGGAAGAGCTTCTTCAGCCGGATGAAAGCTATGCTTCGGATGCGGAGATTCAGGCGCTTCTCTCGCAGATACTGAAAGAACAGGAACAGGAACTGGCTCAGACTATCTGTGAAACAGGTACAGCATTGTGGGGAGGCTGGGTTGAAAATGCAGCTATAAGCCGCAGGGCGCAGTGCAATCTGGGAGAGCTGGCGGCGGAGGCATTCCGTGTTCAGGCAGAGAGAGCGGTTAGTATGTTGTCAGAGGAAGAACGTGCAGAATATCAGGAGGACATTCTCGCAGTAGTAAATGGCGGTGGCGTTCGGGATCAGATACCAAACGGCTATGTCACAAAAAAACATGTACTGACGGTATTTCCTTTTTCTAATACGATGATGGTAAAGGCGGTAACACCGCAGCAGCTCTTTGAGATTCTGGAGTTTTCTGTAAGATCACATTCTGCACAGGATACTGCTACCGGTATGGTGTCCTGTAACGATGATGGGGGCTTTTTACAGACAGCAGGATTTTGTTTTACATATGATCCGGCAAAACCGGAAGGAGAGAAGATTATACGACTGTGGATACCGGGAAATGAGGAAGATATCGAACTTTCACGGGACGACACCGAGAGGAAATATCTGCTGGCAACTAACAGTTTCATAGCTTCAGGAGGAAATGATTACCAAATTTTTGCATCGCTTCCGATTGTTGCAGAAGGAATTGGGGAAGCTGAGGCACTGGAGGCATATCTGACAGAAAATGCGACAGGAGGATTGCTGGAGCCTGGACAGGCATCTATTCATTACGGTGCAATACCGAGGACAGAAGGATATGAGGCTGAGCCTTATACTGCCCGGATACGGATTAAGAATCCGGAGGGGAATCCTCTTGCCGGAACGAAGATTTCTTATTATGTGGATGGAGAGGGAGCATTTGAAGGTGAGACCGACGGGGAGGGATTCCTTGCTATAGAAGGGCTGGAACCCGGAGGACACGGAATCCGTCTTGATAAAGATCAGAGAGAAGTCTATGTGAATAACTATATTGGAATAGGAATCACAGAGGTTGAGAATGTATTCAGTTATCCAGAACTGATATGGACAGGAAAGGAACCGGAAGAGCCGGAGAAGCCGGATGATCCACAAAAGCCTGATCCGCAGAAGCCTTCCGGCGGCAATGCATCAGGAAATACTCCTGTGAAGACTGCCACCGTTAAGACGGGAGACAGTAGCAGAACAATGCTTTGGATGGTTCTGCTCTTCGCGTCAACGGGCATTGGGGGCAGTACTCTTTATAGAAAGAGAAAGAGGGGATAACTCTTTCCACTGACCGGGTTTAAGGTCGGGATCCAGTTGGAAGGAATCAATGGAAATGCGTTTCAGTTCGATCACGCAGCATCCGACGGTTTTCATCATCCGTCGTATCTGCCGTTTCCGTCCTTCTGTAATGGTGATCCTGCCTTTGACGACAGGATGATCCATACGGTTATGTTTTGTTTTTTCCTGAATTTCAGGATGCAGTGAAGACAAAATATCACCAAGTCGGGTGGTATGAGTAACAGTAACCTTTGCGGGGGCTGTAGGAACGGGTGAACCTTTTAGGAGAACCCCTTCCTCCAGCTCTCGTATTTTATTTTCTGTAAGACAGCCAAGAGCTGTGAATTCATAAGTTTTTTTCTTCTGATATCCGGGGTGTGTCATTTCCTGATTCCATACGCCGTCATCGGTAATAAAGAGAAGACCTTCTGTTTCTCTGTCCAGTCGCCCCACAGGGGAAAGAGAATCGTTATGAAGTTCCTGGAAATAGTCCATAACAGTTGGATAACGGTCATCCCGCCTTGCAGTGACACAGCCGAAGGGTTTATTGAACATATAGTAATGATACATGAAAAACTCCTTTGATTATTTTTTGTTCTTAATATAAAATGCCTTCGGAAAAAAGTAAAGGGATTGTGTTTACAATAGATTTTCTTTATAATATTTTTTATTACAAGTATTCTGAAAGAAATGTATTAAAAGGAGGCAGCGTAAAGCGATGAGTCATAATAAAGATGAAGAGCGTAAGAAGGAACAGACCACTCTACCGGAACTTCATACGATCGCATATCCGGAAACCTATAAGGATCAATTGCACAGGGATGGCGCCTCTTCTTTTGCCGGAAAGACGGATCATCCTAATTCCAGGTATTATGTATTCAATGACTATTATAATATGGAGAGTGACGAGACTCTGCATATTCTGACACATTTTGAGACCTATCAGCAGACGACAGAATATACCTGTGGCGCGGCCTGTACTCTGATGGTTCTGAACTGGTTCGGCCAGAAGAAATACCATGAGATAGTGGTGGGAAAACTGATTGAGAGCCAGCCGGAAAAAGGAACGACGGTGGAAAATATTGCAGATTTTTTTGATCTGATAGGCTGGAATGTAGAGCATCATGCCGATACCGAACTTCGGTTTGACAGTCTGAAAAGCTTTGAACAGTCTGTGATCCAGTATATTGACCGGGGGATACCGATCATGGTGGACTGGGTAGACTGGGCAGGCCACTGGCAGATTATTATTGGAATCGATACGTGTGGCACGGACACGCCGTATGATGATGTATTGATTTTTGCCGATCCCTATGATATTACCGATCATTATCAGGATGGATATTATATATTTCCGCTGGGACGATTTTTTGGAATGTGGAGAGAAGGTCCATGTGCGGGAAAAGAGAACCCGTATAAACAACCCTTTGTTGTGGCATTTCCGAAGGAAGATTAATCTTGAGGGAAATTCGAGAAAACGGAGGCAGTGATTCGAGTTGAGTAGGAAATCTTTTATCAAAGACATGAAAACACTATATGGCAAATCAGAAAATGAGCTTCCTGTACAACCGGAAGAAGTATATATGGATGCGCAGCTTGCGGTAGAATTTGCAGGTGAAAAATATGCCGCACGGCTTTGCGGAAGGATATACAGACAAAAGGTTCATTCCGATAAATGGGCAGTACTTTTGCACCCTAATCGACTAACTGGTCTCAGTCTGGCAAATAAAATCGGGTATATCTATTATGAGCTGGGATATAATATTCTCGCGCCTGATATGAGGGGATTCGGGAAGAGTGAGGGACGCCTTGCACTTGGATGTCTGGAAAGTATGGATGTATATGACTGGCTGTGCAGGCTTAATAAAGAGTATGATGCAAAGCATATTGTTGTGCATGGATTGTCATTGGGAGGTGCAGTCGTAAATTTCCTTTCCGGAATTGACCGGTTTATGGAAACGGGACCGGTTGAGGTTCACAGATTGTTTTCATTGTCTGATCTGCATGTGGAAGGATTGATTGTGGACAGCAGTTATGTTGATATGCGAAAGTTTGCCAGCCGGAATTATTTGATTCGGCACGGAACCGGTATGACAAAGGAAAATGTTGACTATTACAGCAATGCTTTAGAAAGTCTTTGTTATGCCACACAGCCTATGCTGGTTATTCACGGAATGAAGGATATGATTGTCTCACCGGATAATGCGGACAAAATTGCGTCATGTCTGAAAATATCTCCAACCGTCTGGAAAGTGGATGGGGAGTGGCATGTTTTTGTGTTGATGGGAAGGCGGATTGAGGAATACACGGAGAAGGTACGGGAATTCGTAGAATCATTGAAATGATTTAGCTAAAATTATGACAGAGAGCGCATTATTATTGACAGTATTGCTGCAAGATTAACCGAAGAAGATAATGCTCTTCGCAACAAAATTATCAACTATATTGTAGATAATCACAAACCATTTGTTCCTGCTGATGAAGCTGAAAAAGCTGCTGTAGAAGTATTGAGAGATAAAAACGCGTTAGCAATTGAAGAGGACGGAAGTGTTTCTTCAATCTATCCGGTATCCGCAAAACCATCCCGTCATTTAGTATCTTTGGCTGACGGACGTACTGTTTACTGTATGTGTGCTATTGACGCTTTGGGATGTGCTTATACATTTGATCAGGACATTGTTATCAACTCTTCCTGCAGCAACAGTGGTGTGGCAATTCGTATTGAAATCAAGGATAAGAAAATTGTCAGCGCATTTCCATGTAAAGACGCTATGCGTATTCTCCATTCTGATTTAAAAGCCAGCAACAGTTGGGCATGCTGCTGCTGTTGTTCCATGCTTTATTTCAAATCTCAGGAAGATTACGATCAGTATGCAAAAGAACATTCAGTTTGCCCGGATTGTTCTTTCTGCCTGGATCTTGAAGAAGCATTTTCTGTAGGACGTATGTTATTCAGTGATAATGAATAGCAGTGCATAATTAAGGAACATCTATCAGTGATTTCGTATTTTTTGTTAAAAGTGAGAAAAATACCGTTTGAACGCTCTCCGCTGCAGGTCAGACCTGCAGCGGTTGAGCGTTCTGCATCTTTTTTCGGCAGGTATCTGCCGGATTTTTTTACTGATGACAGTAGGAAATTCCTTTCTGCAATTCTTTAGTCAAAAATAGGGTTGTTGGCAGTTTGATACGGGCTTTTCCGTCACGACCAATTGTTGCCAGATACTGCACATTGACAGTGCAGCTAAGACAGATGGAATAATTTATTGTAGGAAATATTGCACTGTGTTAAAATATTAATATATGGGAATACTTAGAGGATGCAGTATTATAGAGGAGAGTGAATAATGATATTAAAAAAATTACAGATTTCTAATTTTAAAATGTTTGATGATTTGAGTCTGGATTTTGAAGCAGGATTTAATCTTATACTTGGCGATAATGGTGTTGGGAAAACGACGATACTTGAGGCAGCATCCGTCGCAATATCTGGCTTTCTGGCAGGGATGGAAGATGTTTCCACACGCAATATTTACAAAGATGATGTTCGATACCGGATTGTGAAAGACAGTAATGGAACCCCAAATAAGTCGTACAGCAATAAACCGACAGAAATAGAAAGTACATTGCTTTATGGAGGGGAAAATTATACATGGGTTAGAGCAAAAAAAGATGCTACCGGGGCAAGCAGGACATCAATTAATCCAAAAGACATTTTAAAGATTTCACGAGAGCTTGTAAACAGTACGGAAAATAGAGTTTTGCCACTCATTAGTTATCAAAGTGCTTCAAGGCATTGGGTTACTGCACGAAGTGATGCAAATGAGAAGAAGAGAAAACAACTGCATGACAGACGATGTGGATACTTGGGTTGTTTGAATAGAACCGCCAATTTGCAGATGATTTATGATTGGTGTAAGCAGATGGAATGGAATAGTGTTAAGACAAAACGTATTCCACACAATTACGAAATGTTTGGTAGAATCATTTCGAAATTTATGAACATTATGAATGATGGTACAGCCAGTGAAGTGCTTTTTCATCCTATTGTAGAAAAATTGCTTTATGTAGAAAATGATGAGTATAAAGAGATTGAAGATTTGAGTGCAGGATATCAGTCTATTTTGAATTTAGTAATTGATCTTGCCTATCGCATGTCAATTTTAAATCCAGATGCAGGTGAAAGAATAGCAGAAGTGGAAGGGATTGTTCTGATAGATGAAATAGATTCCAATTTACATCCAAAATGGCAATGGAGGATAGTAGATGCACTTACTAAAACTTTTCCAAATGTCCAATTTATCGCTGCAACACATTCGCCAATTATTGTTTCTTCATGTAAAAATGCACATATCATTAGTATCGACAGTGATCAAAAGCTGTATTATATAAGTGACAGCTATGCGTTTTCCGTAAATGAAATTTTGAAAGATATGCTAGGATATTATATGCGTCCTGCAAAGGTGGAAAATTTGATTGAAGAATTTGAAAAGCGAATGGACAGAGATCAATATAGAGAGGCAAAAGAAATATTGACAGAACTTATAGGTATTCTTGGAGAGGAGCACCCAGAAGTAATTGCTTTAAAGTCGGAATATGAAAGTGAAGCGGAGGAGTAGGATGATATACATTCGGAAGAGAAGGACTCCTGACGAGGTAAAGAAAAAAGTTGAAGAAATAAAAAGAACACCAGATAACGGATACGATGAATTAGAATTGCCGGAAAATACAAAACAACTGAGAAACTTATTTGAACAGATGCCTAAAGATCAAATTCGAAGTGCATTATTTGAAGAACAGCATGGACTATGTGCATACTGCATGAAAAGAATAACTTCTTCGAGTCAGAAAATGAAAATAGAGCATTATGAAGCATTATCGGAGAATAAAGAACTTGCTTTAGATTATCAGAATTATCTTGGTGTTTGTTATGGCGGAGAAAAAGACGGCGATAATAAGTCTCATGTTTTATGCTGTGATGCAGAACGTAAAGATCGAAAGCTGACAATTAATCCATGGAATAAAAGACAGATGGAAGCTATTGGATATTATAGAAGTGGAGAAATTTTCGTAAGGCAGGATGAGGGGTTGGATCCTGAATTAGTAGAAAAAATGCAAAAGGATATAGATAATGTATTGCACTTAAATGGCGAAAAGGACTCGGATGGGAGAATAATAAGGGATACAGCAACTCAATTAATTGCAGGTCGAAGAAGCATATGCGACAGTGTTCATTCTCAGTTTGAACGATGGGATAAAAAACATCAATTAACACCAGAGTTTTTACAGGATAAAATTTTAAAACTTGAGAAGCAGTTGGAAGAAAATAATATTGCAGATGAATACATAGGAGTAAGATTGTACCTGTATAAACGAAAACAGAAAAAGTTAAGGAAACATTTCTCATAGGATAGCAGAGGTAAAATAACAGATGAAGCAGGAAGAAAAACAGGTGCAGTTGCATTTTCGATTTACGGAAAAAGGATTTTTACCGGATGAGCAAGGTGAAGAATATATTGATGAAATCAGGCCTTGGAGAGAGCGGTTTGAGAATGACCGCTGGAAAACGGTATATGCTATAGGTTTTGAAGAGAAGCCTGGGTGGCTGGATGCGGCAGGAGGCTTCCTGTATCAGGTGGCAGACAGATTTCAGCATCAGTTGACTCGACTGCCGGATCTGGAATTGTTGAGAGAAAATACTGAGGTGATTCCGGATGAGGAAACAATAGAGAGGCTTTTGAATTCGGTACCATTTACAGTTGGATCAGAATATGTGACAGAAAACTGGCTGAAAAATGCATTTGAAAAGCTGCAATCAGTCTTTGCAGAAGAAATAGCAGCTTATAAGGGGACGGTGGCTCTTTATCTGGCTGAAAAGAGTCAGAGCCTGCGGGTTCCGGAGCGAATCTTCTTTCATTTAGTGGAAAGTGGGGAAGGAGATTATCCTTTTGCGTTTCTTGCAACATATGCCACGAGGGATGAGAACAAGAAAGTACGACATATGCCGCTTCGGTATGCTTTGACAGAATACGAATCGAAACGGGACAAGCTGTTAGAACTTCTGGCATGTCTGAATCGGGCGTCTGAAGTATCTCCGATAATTGGAGGGTTTGTGGAAAAAGGAGAATTGTTTCATCCCCTCCGATTGACATCGGAAGAAGCTTATCAGATATTGAAAGATGTCCCGCAGATTGAAGAGGCGGGAATTATATGCCGTATTCCTAATTGGTGGAAGAAAAATGCTTATGGCGTTTCTTTGTCTGTAAATCTGGGTGAAGATAAGCCATCGATGATGGGGCTGGATACGATTCTTGGGATGGTACCGCAGCTTGTGATTGACGGTGTGCCATTAACTCCGAAAGAGATTGAGAAATTGCTTCATCAGACGGAAGGGCTTGCCTTTTTAAAAGGAAAATGGATTGAGGTGGATCATGCGAAGCTTCGGAAACTGTTAGATGAAATGGAGAAATACCATGGAAATCTTACACTTATGGAAGCTCTGCGCATGGAGTTAAATGAACAGCATAGAACGGGTGCGGATGTGGGACCGGTTGTTACAAATGGAACGTGGATGACAAAATTACTGCAGGATCTGCGAACGCCGAAAAGAATTCGTTCTGCGGTTGTTCCAAAAACATTTCAGGCTACACTGCGCCCTTATCAGAAAGCCGGTTTTACATGGCTGAATTATATGAATAAACTGAATTTTGGCGCTTGTCTTGCAGATGATATGGGACTTGGAAAAACGGTTCAGGTACTGGCATTTCTGGAGAAGCTCAGAAAGACAGAGAAAAATGCACGGGTTTTGTTGATCGTACCGGCATCCCTGCTTGGAAACTGGCAGAAGGAAACAGAAAAATTTGCTCCGGACATGTCCTATGTGATACTTCATGGAAGCGGGGCAAAGCTGCTTGGAAAGCTGGTTCAGGAAGACAGAAGCTTTCTTACGATTACGACATACGGAATGGCATCAAGGATTGAAGAGCTTGAAAAAATCCAGTGGGATTGTCTGATCCTTGATGAGGCACAGGCAATCAAGAATCCGCTGACCAAGCAGACGAAGAGTATCAAAGCTTTGAAAAGCAAGATGCGGATTGCCATGACGGGTACACCGATTGAGAATGATCTGACCAATCTCTGGTCATTATTTGATTTTCTAAACAAAGGGTTACTGGGTAGCTCGACAGAGTTTCACGAATTTTGCAAACGGCTTGAAACGCACCCCGAAGGTTATGCGAAGCTTAAATCAATGATTGCACCATTTATGCTGCGCCGCGTAAAAACGGATAAAGAGATTATTTCAGATCTGCCGGATAAACTGGAGCAGGTTGATTATGTGGGACTGTCTAAGAAGCAAACGGTGTTATATCGGAAATATGTTGCACAGCTTGCTGACAGCCTGACAGAGCTGAGCGGAATGGAAAGAAGAGGGGTGGTTCTTGCCTCACTTACCAAATTAAAACAAATATGTAATCATCCGGATCAGTATCTTGGAGAAACAGCCTACGACCCGAAAGAAAGCGGAAAATTTGAGATGCTCCGGGAAGTGTGCGAAACCATTTATGAGAAAAGAGAGCGTGTTCTTGTATTTACCCAGTTTAAGGAGATAACTCCGTATCTGGATGAATTTCTCGCCGAAATCTTCCATTGTCATGGATTTGTGCTGCATGGTGGAACACCGGTTGCACGGAGAAATCAGATGGTAGAAGCATTTCAGAGCGAAAAATACATACCATATATGATATTATCTGTAAAAGCAGGAGGAACCGGTTTGAATCTGACAAATGCAAGCCATGTGATTCATTTTGACCGCTGGTGGAATCCGGCAGTAGAGAATCAGGCAACTGATCGGGCATACCGCATTGGTCAGAAAAAGAATGTCGTTGTTCACAAGCTGGTATGTAAAGGAACAATTGAAGAAAAAATCGATGAAATGATAGAATCCAAAAAGGAGCTTGCTGCTAATGTAGTCGGAAGTGGCGGTGAGAGCTGGATTACAGAAATGAGCAATGAGGAACTGTTGTCTGTTCTGTCATTGAATTAGGAGATATTATGAGCAGAAGTTATTGGAGTACTGATGAAAGTTACAGCCAGCCGAAGACGGCACAGCTGCAGAAGAATGCAAAACAGACAATGAAAAAAGAAAAGTCAAAAGGCAAGGTGCTGAATCCTGTTGTGATTCAGGGCCGAAGCATTGTAAAAAGCTGGTGGGGACAAGCCTGGTGTGAGAATCTGGAGAGATATGCAGATTATGAGAGCCGGCTTGAGCGTGGAAAACGATATGTGCGTACTGGTGCGGTTGTGGATCTCAAAATTCAAAAAGGAAAAGTCCTGGCACGTGTTCAGGGAAGAAGAAAAACACCATACAAAATAGAAATAAGAATCAGTCCTCTCTCTGAAGAGCGATGTCAGTGTGTAATTGCACAGTGCGGCAGAAAAATAGAAAATCTGGAGCGCCTTATGAAGGGAGATTTCCCGGAAGAGATGAAAGAAATGTTCCTTGGCAGGCAGGGGCTTTTCCCGGAACCCAGGGAAATCAGCTTCAGCTGCAGTTGCCCGGACTGGGCATTAATGTGTAAGCATGTTGCCGCAGTCTTGTATGGAATCGGAGCCCGGTTCGATGAAAATCCTCTGTTGTTCTTCGAATTGCGGGGAATTGATGTGGATCGTTTTGTAGACGTAACACTGGCAAATCGTGTGGAAAGTATGCTCGCCAATGCAGATACTCCGAGTAAACGGATCATTACCGATGAAAGCTGGGAAGGGTTATTTGGCGTTTTGTAAGGATAAATATAATCACGTAATATGCTTTGCAGTGACACCGCATGTGACACTAACCCCTGCATACATTGCAAAAACAATGAATGCAGGGGTTTTGAGAAACTATTCTGCAAAATCTGACTTTTCAATTTTGCAGGGAATAGATTTCATCGCTACAAATCCTGTAATTGGGTCGTTAAAATCCAGACTTGTAAGTTCGTTTACATTTCCAATCTTCCATGCTGTTGGCATGTATGCACTTCCGCCGCCATGTGGGATGTGAATACAGTGACGGGCCATTTTGCTTAATCTGGCTTTAAATGTTCCTGCTCCGAATGGAGTGGTTACCTGTGTCCAGTCGCCATCTGCGATTCCCAGTTCCTTCGCATCCTCAGGATCAATATCCACATATGGATATGGCTCGATCTTTGCCACTCCCGGAACATTGGCGCCAAATACTCCCATTCTGTGCTTGCTTCTTGCACCGGTTGTCATTATGAATGGAAATTCTGGATTGTTCAATTCCGGAATAGAATGAATGTCTGCATATTCCGGGTAAGGAGCAAATCCATTTTCAGAAAGAAGTGTAGAGCAGATTTCAAATTTTCCGGATGGAGTCGGAAATCCCGGCTGTCCATCAGCTCTAAGAGCACCTGTTTCATATTTCTTATATTCACGCGGTGGTTGTTTTCCGCCTGTGCCAAAATCGCCGGCATAAGGTGGGAGCATCTGGCATAACCATTCTCTGAATTCTTCATCTGTTTCCGGATAGTCATCTCCAACGCCAAGTTTCTTTGCAATTCCGGCTAAGATAAGGGAATCGTCCCTGCATTCGCCAACTGGTTTGATGATTGGTTCGATTAATGTGACTTTTCCATCAGTATTCATGACGGGTTTGTATGTTTCAAACAATGTTACGGATGGGAAAACTACATCGGCAAATCGGCATTCTTCTGTAGGATAACGGTCCACAACGATGAGACAGTTGAGTTTTTTGTATGCCTCGCGCCATTTGTTACTCTCCGGGTAAGTAAGTACCGGAGAACCGCCAACAGAAATTAATGCACGTATCGGGTAAGGATCATCTTCCAATACTGCTTTAGGAAAACGACAGAATTGTCCGCCGCCCATGAACTTATAGAACATTGGAAATTCATCCACGCCAATAGGTTTGTTTTCCGTAGGGAGTGGCCGTTCCTTAAATGTTGGGAGTCCTTTGCCATTGAAGTAGATACCGCCTTCTACGTCGAGTTTTCCGGTGATTGCCCAGAGTACAAAGATTGCACGGTTATTCTGGATTCCACTAAGCTGATACTCAAGACCTGTGTATGCAATCAGAGAAATCTTCTCTGTTGAGCAGAAAATGTCTGTTAACTCACATATAAGTTCGAGGGAAACCC
Organism: Sporofaciens sp. SGI.106; assembly: GCF_050314255.1. Classification (NCBI taxonomy): domain Bacteria; kingdom Bacillati; phylum Bacillota; class Clostridia; order Lachnospirales; family Lachnospiraceae; genus Sporofaciens; species Sporofaciens sp. SGI.106. The sequence continues at coordinate 32,587 of NZ_JBNPMZ010000002.1, read as the reverse complement.
CACAATATCCGGATAACTGTTCTAATGTGAGAGCATCAAGATAGGTCTTGAATTCATGAAATCCCTGTGTATAATTTGCAACAAAATCTTTGTCATAGCGTTCGCTGTCAATGATGAGCTTCAGCATTGCAAGAGCAAGAGCGCCGTCAGAACCCGGAATTATCGGAATCCAGAGGTCAGCCATTTCACCGATTCCGTTCTTACGGGGATCAATAACAATAAGTTTGGCACCTCTTTCTTTGGCAGCTTTAATATTTTTTAGTGCCATCTGAGGACCATCGTCTGATGTAGGGTTTTTACCCCATACGAAAATGTAATCGCTGTTTGGAATATCCTGTACCATCATGCGAGTACTAAATCCGAATGTTGTAATTGGTGTTACCATGCTGGAAGCCATGTTACAGATAGATGAAACGCTGAAATCGTTTGGAGAACCAAGGCGTTTTACTAAGCATGGAGAATCAGGAATTCCGTTAAGGATACGCCCGACAGGTGTTCCGAGAACACCACGTCCGAGGTAAGATGCAATGGAACGTGCACCATACTTCTCAGAAGTTTCTTTTATCAGGTTAGCGGCATGTGTAAGAGCTTCATCCCATGTGGCACGGCGGAATTTTCCTTCGCCTCTTTCGCCATCACGGATCATAGGATATGTTAATCTTTCCGGGCCGTATAGTATTTCCGGAGTTAAGGCACCCCTTACGCATAAACGTCCCTTTGGAGATGTCATATCGGGTTCAACACGTGTGATTTTTCCGTCTTCTACTGTGACATTTACCTGGCATCCGCCCTGGCACATACCACAGATTCTGTTTATAATCATAGATATGTCTCCTTTACAGCAATTATGATCATAAATATTTTTGTAAGTTTTCTACGGGAAAAGTATAACATTAGAGTATAGAAATTGCAAATTCTGGAAAGAGGGCATTTGCCCCCTTTCCTTTTTTAGGAGAAAAAAATATATCGATTAGCTTAATTAGCGCTGTACCCGTCCGTTTCCATCGCTTTCCATCAGAGACAGAACTTCGGTTTCTTCCAAAAAGTTCAGATCTCCGGGGATTGTATGCTTGATCGCAGCAGCGGCAAGTCCGAATTCCAGGGATTTTTCTGCCCCCATTCCGGAGAGAATTCCGTGCAGTACTCCGGAAGCAAAAGCATCACCGCCGCCGACACGGTCGACGATGTGTAGATCATAAACTTTACCCTGATAGAGTCCGTTTTTACTGCAGATTGCGCCTGACCATCCGTTGTCGGAGGCACTGTTGTTTTTGCGGAGTGTAGTAATCAAATATTTGAGGTGATAGGTGTCTAATACCTGGGTCATATGTTCTTCGTCTACGCAGACAGCATAGTCACCATTTATCAGATCCAGATTTCCGTCCGTATAGCCGAGGCATTTGGCAGCATCTCTTGCGTTGCCAAAACAAATATCCACATACTGCATCATTTCGTGTAGCATCTGCTGCTTTTCTGCTATTCCATCTGTCCACAGCTTTGCGCGATAATTTAAATCAAAGGAAACAGTGACACCATGTTCCTTCGCTTTTTTTAAAGCTGCAAGAGTGAGAGCGGCAGTATCATTGCTCAGAACTGGTGTGATTCCGGACACATGGAAGAGGGTGGCATCCCTGAAGATTGCATCAAAATCAAATTCATCGGGTGTTGCTTTGGTGATAGCAGAATCCGCTCTGTCATAGACCACGGAAGATGGTCTTACAGAAGCACCGTTTTCCAAAAAATAAATGCCAAGGCGACTGCCGCCCCGTGCGATATGGCGAGTGTCAACGCCGAATTTCTGAAGTGTGGAAACGGCAGCATTGCCAATAGGGGTGGCCGGTATTTTGGAAACAAATACAGTGTCATGGCCGAGCTGAGCCAGAGAAACAGCAACGTTTGCCTCTGCTCCTCCATAATTAATATCAAAAGACTGTGCCTGAACAAATCTTTCGTATCCCGGAGGGGAGAGGCGCATCATGATTTCACCTAAAGTGATTACTTTAGCCATGTTTATACCTCCCTATATTTTTGAACCAGTTCTACAGCTTCTTTTGTCAATGCGGTGATCTGTTCAAAGTCACCGGCATCAATCAGGGATGATTTTACCATCCAGCTTCCACCGCAGGCGAATATCCGGTCATATTGCAGGTAGCTGCCTACGTTTTGGGGATTCAGTCCGCCGGTAGGCATGAAACGAAGCATGGTATATGGAGCGGCAACTGCTTTGATCATAGAAAGTCCGCCGGAAGGTTCTGCCGGGAAGAATTTTACAATGTCCAGGCCGAACTTAACTGCCTGTGCCATTTCGCTGGGAGTAACAACACCGGGGGTGATGGGTATTTCTTTTTCCTGGCAATAGGCTACGATTTCCGGATCAAATCCCGGAGTGACGATAAATTTTGCACCTGCATTTACTGCGCGGTCAACCTGTTCGATCGTAAGAACCGTGCCGGCGCCGACGATCATTTCCGGAAATTCCTGTGCCATGATTCGAATGGATTCCTCTGCTGCCTCTGTACGGAAGGTAACTTCCGCGCAGGCAAGCCCGCCACTGCAAAGCGCTTTTGCAAGAGGTGCAGCGTCTTTGGCATCATCAAGAACAACAACCGGTACAATTCCAAATTGATGTAATTTTTCTAATGTAGTGTTCATAACAACATCTCCTTCTTATTTCAGCAGTGATTTCATTACTTCATAAGTGCCGTTTGCGCGAATCTGTGTCAGATAATCACAGACGGCAGATTCAAACCCTTCAAGCTTTGTCAGATCCTCGCCCCAGAAATCAATATTTGTACATACAGCATGCACCAGATCTTCGACGGAATCGTCTTTATGAGCTGCATAGAACTCAAGAACAGCCTTATCATCCTTTACTGTGTAAGAATTGCCGGCTCTGTCTGCAGTGAGTCCTTCCTCTGTCAGTGTATGTCCATTGAAGAAGGCAATGTAAAAAGCAAAGGAAGCAGTGATGCATGCAGGAAGTGTTCCTTTACGCTCCATGTAACCTTTCAGTGACGGCATAACGCGGGCTTTCCACTTAGAAGTGGAATTCAGAGAAATTGCCAGTAATGCGTGATCGATGAACGGATTCTTGAAACGTTCGGTTACAGAAGCTGCGAAATCCTTCAATTCTTCTTCCGGCAGATCCAGAGTCGGGATAATCTCATCATAGATGGTCTTATTCATGAATCCGCAGATAACATCATCATGCATGCAATCTCTTACAATGTCCTGTCCTGCAAGATAAGCTCCAAGTACAAAGGAAGTGTGGGCACCGTTTAAGATTCGCACTTTTCTCTGCTTATAAGGTTTGTGATTGTCCGTGATCAGGATCGGAAGACCTGCTTTATCTACCGGAAATTCATCTTTAATTGATTCTGGTCCTTCGATAACCCAGAAGCCAAAGATTTCTCCGGTGTCAATGAGATTATCTTCATATCCCAGGTTTTCACAGATTTCCTTTGCTTCATTTCGAGGATAACCGGTTACAATCCGGTCAACCAGAGTGGAACAGAAGATATTTTCTTTCTGAATCCACGCAGTGAAGTCTTCCCCGAGATTCCACTGCTTCGCATATTTTAATACACATTTTTCCAGTTCTTTTCCGTTGTCGTCAATCAGTTCACAGGCAAGAATGATAAATCCTTTTCCTGCTTCACTTCCAAATTTCTGGAAACGGCGATACAGGAACTGGGTCAGCTTTCCGGGATAGCTGCCTGCAGGAGCATCTGTAAACAGGCAGGACTCATCATAAGCAATGCCGGCCTCTGTTGTGTTACATGCGATAAAGCGGAGCTCCGGATTGTCGGCACATGCAAGAAGGGTTTCATAATCTTCATACGGATTCAGGCAGCGACTCACGCAGGAGATGACACGTTTTTTGTTGACTTCCTTTCCATCCTGGAATCCTCTTAAGAATAAGGTATAAAGTCCTTCCTGTTCGTTAATAAAATTTTTAATTACACTGCCGGAAGAAATCGGCTGACAGAGAACAACTTTGGAGTTGAATCCAGCCTTTTCATTCATAACATCGATAAAATAATCAACAAATGCACGTAAGAAATTTCCTTCTCCAAACTGAAGGACACGCTCCGGCGCCTCTTTTAAAAGATAGCCGTCATAGTTTTGTTCTTCTAAAGTTTTGTAAGATAACTTTTTCATGTTCTATTTCCTTTCTGTTTCAAGATTCGAAAATCGGATCCGTTATAATGTAACACCCTGCTTAAAGATTGCCATATCGTGGAATCCGGCCTCTTCTGATTTTGATTTTCTGCCGGAGGCAATGTCCAGGACAAAGTCCAGAAGATTGTCTGAAAGCTCATCCAGCGGAGTATCATCTACCATGACTCCACAGTTAAAGTCGATCCAGTTTTGTTTTTTGTTTGCCAGTTGATTGTTGGTTGCAATCTTTACGGTTGGTACCGGGCAGGCAAACGGGGTCCCGCGACCGGTGGTAAAGAGTACAATATGTGCGCCGGAAGCAGCAAGAGCAGTAGAAGCAACGAGGTCATTGCCCGGGGCACTTAACAGATTCAGACCCTTGACGCTGATCGGTTCACCATAGGACAGAACGCCTTCTACAGGAGCACTTCCTGATTTCTGGGTGCAGCCGAGAGATTTGTCCTCAAGACTTGAGATCCCGCCCTTTTTGTTTCCCGGAGATGGATTCTCGTAAATGGTCTGATTATGGCTTTTAAAGTAATTCTTAAAATCATTGATTAAATCAACGGTCTGGTCGAAAAGTTCTTTTGTCTCACAGCGGTTCATCAGGGAAACTTCTGCACCAAACATTTCAGGAACCTCGGTCAGGATCGTAGATCCGCCCATGGCAATCAGTTTGTCTGAAAATGCACCGACGGTTGGATTGGCTGTAATACCAGAGAGTCCATCGGAACCACCGCATTTCATACCGATGACAAGTTCGGAGGCGGGAATCGGTTCCCGGGTAAACTGAGAAGCATATGCTGCAAGTTCGCCGACGATCCGGACGCCGTCTGCGATTTCGTCATCACTTTCCTGGGCTACCAGAAAACGTACACGGTCTTTGTCATAGTCACCGATGTATTTTTTTAATTCATCAATATTACTGTTCTCACAGCCAAGACCAAGGACTAATACACCACCTGCGTTAGGATGATTTACCAGGTCCGCAAGAATCTTCCGTGTATTATCCTGATCATCTCCCATCTGTGAACATCCATAAGGATGCGGGAATGCAGCGATGCTTTCTATATTCGGTAAGAGATATTTCTGAGAAGCTTTTTCGATAGCAGTTGCTACATTATTCACACATCCTACCGTGGGAATAATCCAGATTTCATTTCTGACACCTGCACGTCCATCTTTTCTTCGATATCCCTGAAAATACTTTGGCTCACTTTCGGGAAGCCGGGAAACATTCTTGTTATAAGTATAAGTAAGAAGTTCTCCTAAACCTGTTTTCAGGTTGTGAGTGTGGACCCATGAACCGGTAGGGATGTTCGTAGTTGCGTGACCAATCGGATTACCATATTTTATTATGGAATTACCGACTTCTAAATCCTTTAATGCGAATTTATGTCCCTGCGGGATATCTTCTTTTAATATAATGGTTAAATCATCAAGTCCGATGGCAGTTCCTTCCGGAAGCGGCTGAAGAGCAACTGCTACATTGTCTGATGGATTGATTCTTATAAATTTTTTCACTGAATCAGTTTCCTCCTTCTCAAAAATAGTGCATGTAAGAGCTTACATTAAAATTACATCCAACTTGGAAATTCGTCAATAGAAAAAGCAAAGAAACAGAATAATTGGTTAAATTACACAAAAAAGCAAGCGAAAAATTGGTAAAAGGGCGAATAGGATATTGATTGACTTCGCTGAAAATCAGGCATATACTTGAAATATAATGTAAGGGCTTACACAGAAACACGGATACGATAAAGTGAATGGAATCTGAAAGGGGAAGACATGATTAACTTTAAGAAAATTATAAGCAGTACACTATGTATCTGCATGGCAGGAATGCTGGCGACAGGCTGCAGTGGGGATACAGGAGAAACAACGAAAAAACGGATTATCAGGGTCGCACTGTCACAGGCAGAAAGCCATCCGGAATATTCCGGGGCAGTAGCGTTCAGGGATTATATCGAATCTGGAGATTTTTGCTGATGTATATGAAGTGTTCAGTATGCCTTATTTATTTACTTCGGAAGAAGCATATTTTGCAGCGATGAATGATACGGACTATATGGACAAGGTCTATGCGTCAACAGAAGAGACCGGTCTGCAGGTAGTTACCTGGTACAACGTAGGAACGAGAAATTTCTATGCAAAGACGGAAATTGACACACCGGATGATTTAAAAGGACTTAAGATTCGTGTGCAGCAGAGTCCGGCAAGCGTAAAAATGGCGCAGGCATTTGGAGCAGCCGCTTCACCTATGAGTTTTGGAGAAGTCTATACGGCAATTCAGCAGGGAGTCATTGACGGTGCGGAAAATAATGAGCTGGCACTTACGGACAACAAGCACGGAGAGGTTGCAAAATATTTTACTTATTCCAGACATCAGATGATTCCCGATGTTATGATCGCAAATTATAAGTTTTTAAATGGCCTCAGTGATGAGGAACGGGAAATTTTCGAAGAGGCAGCACGTCGTTCTACCGAAGTTGAGCTGGAGGAATGGGAAGAAAAAGTCTAGGCAGCCAAAAAGACGGCACAGGAGGATATGGGTGTTACTTTTATAGAACCGGATATCAGTTTGTTCAAAGAGAAAGTAAAAGATGTTCAGCAGGAAATGCTGGATGCTAATCCGAATATACAGGATCTCTATGATCACATTCAGAAATACAATGCAATGTACGAGGAGGCGGAATAATGGAAGTATTACAAAAAGTGAGAAAAGGGATGGATACACTCGTAGGAGGAATTTGCGTATTCCTTTTTGCTGTCATGGTAGTGGTAGGAACCTATCAGATTGTAACCCGTTTTGTATTTAATAATCCCAGTACCATATCTGAAGAATTATTAACCTATACATTTGCATGGATGGCAATGTTCGCATCTGCATTAGTATTTGGAAAACGAGATCACATGAGAATGACATTTCTTGTTGATAAACTTCCTGATTCAAAGAGAAGAATTCTGGAGATTGGAATAGAAGTTCTGGTTGTGGCATTTGCTGTCATCGTATTGATTTATGGCGGTTTTACCATTATGCAGCTTACCATGACACAGAAGACAGCATCTCTCGGAATTATGATGGGAGTCGTATATTCGGTTGTCCCGGTCTGTGGTATTTTGATTGCAGTCTACGGAATCTTAAATATCATCGATCTTTGCAGCAAAAATGTGAATTCAGCGAAAGAGGAGGTCTAAGGAATGGGTATTGCATTACAATCAGGATTAATAATATTGATTATGCTGGTGATTATGCTGATCGCCGGTGTGCCGATCGCGGTTGCTTTAGGAGTATCGTCCGTATGTGCGATTCTTCCGATTATGAGTATGGATGTAGCTGTACTGACAGGATGCCAGAGAATCTTTTCCGGTATTTCCGTATTCAGTCTGCTTGCGATTCCGTTTTTTATTCTGGCAGGTAATATCATGAATAAAGGTGGTATCGCTGTGAGATTAATTAATCTTGCAAAATTAATTACAGGTCGTGCACCGGGAGCGCTTGCACAGACCAATATACTTGCAAATATGTTGTTTGGCTCCATTTCCGGTTCCGGTACGGCTGCCGCTTCTGCTATGGGATCTATTATCGGACCAATCGAGAAAGACGAAGGCTATGATCCTAATTTCTCAGCTGCTGTAAATATTGCGACTGCACCTACCGGACTTCTGATTCCACCTTCTAATGTTATGATTACATTTTCACTTGTTAGCGGAGGAACATCGGTAGCAGCGCTTTTCATGGCAGGATATATTCCGGGAGCACTCTGGGGACTTGCCTGTATGCTGGTTGTATATTTTATTGCGAAAAAGAACGGGTATCGTGCAAAAGTAAAATTCACGGCAAAAGAGGCCGGAAAGATCATTCTTCAGGCATTGCCATGTTTATTACTGATCTTGATTGTTATCGGCGGTATTGTATTCGGTGTATTTACGGCAACAGAAGGTTCTGTAGTAGCTGTAGTTTATAGCTTATGCCTGTCACTTTTTGTTTACAAGTCCATTACCATAAAAGAAATTCCTCAGATTTTAAGGGAGAGTGCCGAGATGACAGGAATCATTATTTTCCTGATTGGTGTGTCCAGTATCATGTCATGGGTAATGGCATTTACAAATATTCCTACACTGGTATCCAATGCACTGCTTGCAATCAGCAGCAATAAATATGTGATTCTGTTCCTGATCAATATCATACTTCTGGTTGTTGGTACCTTCATGGATATGACACCGGCCTGTCTGATCTTTACGCCAATCTTCCTTCCGGTATGTACTGCCCTTGGAATGAATACCATTCATTTTGGTATCATGATGATCTTTAACCTGTGTATCGGAACGATCACACCTCCGGTTGGAACGACACTGTTCGTTGGTGTTAAAGTAGGAAAGGTCAAGATTGAGACGGTAATCAAACAATTACTGATTTATTTTGCAGCAATTTTTGTTGTATTGATGCTTGTAACCTATATCCCGACACTCAGCTTATGGCTGCCGAAGATGATGGGATATATCAGTTGAGGGATGGCTCCCGCCTCTGTAGGCTGTGAGCAGCAATTATGTATCAGTGGCGGGTCTTGAATTAAAAATCTAATATAAAGGAGAACAGAAAATGAAGGCTTTTATGGACAAAGATTTTTTGTTGTCAACAGAGACAGCAAAGAAGTTATATCATGATTATGCAGAGCAGATGCCGATTCTGGATTATCACTGTCATATCAATCCGCAGGAGATCGCGGAGGACAGAAAATTTGAAAATATTACTCAGGTGTGGCTTGGCGGAGATCATTATAAATGGCGTCAGATGCGCTCTAACGGAGTAGATGAGTATTATATTACAGGAGGAGCAAGTGACCGCGAAAAATTCCAGAAATGGGCAGAGACACTGGAGATGGCAATCGGCAATCCACTGTATCACTGGAGCCACCTGGAGTTGCAGAGATATTTTGGATATACGGGTCATCTCTGTGGGGATACAGCGGAAGAAGTGTGGAATCTCTGTAATGAGAAACTTCAGCAGGATGATATGACGGTCAGAAATATTATCCGCAGATCCAATGTGAAATTAATCTGTACAACGGATGATCCGGTGGACGATCTGAAATGGCATAAAATGATTGCGGAAGACGATTCCTTTGATGTGCAGGTGCTGCCTGCATGGAGACCGGATAAGGCGATGAATGTGGAAAAACCGGAATATTCCGATTATATCAGAACGTTATCTGAAGTCAGTGGTATAGAAGTAAAGAGCTTTGCTGCTCTTAAGGAAGCACTTCTTAAGAGAATGGATTTCTTCGCATCTATGGGATGCAGTGTATCTGACCATGCGCTGGAGTATGTTATGTATGTACCGGCATCTGAGGAAAAGGTAGAAGAGATTTTTAGTAAAGGTCTGAGCGGAGAAAGTATTTCCAGGGAAGAAGAAATGATGTTTAAGACGGCTTTCATGCAGTTTGTGGGAAAGGCGTATCATGAGAAAAACTGGGTAATGCAGATCCATTACGGATGTAAGAGAGATAACAATAAACTGATGTATGACCGCCTGGGACCGGATACAGGATATGACTGTATTAATAACTATGCACCGAGTGCTCAGACGGCAGACTTTTTGAATTCACTGATTGCAACGGATGAGCTCCCGAAAACAATTCTGTATTCTCTGAATCCAAATGATAATGAAGCAATCGGAACGATGATTGGATGCTTCCAGGGAACAGAGGCGGCAGGAAAAATTCAGCAGGGAAGTGCATGGTGGTTCAATGACCACAAGCAGGGAATGACAGCGCAGATGACATCACTTGCGAACCTGGGACTTCTTGGAAACTTCATCGGTATGCTGACAGATTCCAGAAGCTTTCTGTCCTACACCAGGCACGAATATTTCCGCAGAATTATGTGCGAACTGATTGGCGGCTGGGTAGAAAATGGAGAATATCCGGAAGATTACAAAGTATTAGAGAAAATCGTGTGTGGAATTTCCTACAACAATGCTGTGAAATACTTTGGATTTGACCTGTAAAATTATTGGTGCTATAGTATTTTCATAAGAATGATTTTGAGAAAATATTTTTCGACGTGTGTATTTTCTCAGAATCAGGAAGAGAGGATAGAACCATTAATATTTATGATATTGCCAGACTTTCCGGAGTTTCCATTGCAACCGTATCCAGAGTTGTGAATGGAAGCCCGAAAGTCAGTCCAAAGACAAAGGAAAAGGTCCTTGCGGTTATGCGGGAACATGAGTATACACCGAATGTATTTGCAAGAGGTTTAGGTCTGGATTCCATGAAGACAGTGGGAATCATATGCCCCAATATTTCTGATCAATATATGGCGAAAGCGGTTGCATATCTGGAAGATAATCTGCATCAGTATGGATATGACTGTATCCTGGGGTGCAGCGGTTATGAACAGAAAGAACGGGAAGACTATGTGAAGCTGATGTTGTCTAAGAGAATTGACACACTGGTTTTGGTAGGCTCCAGTTATGCGGGAAATGGAAAGAGTGAATTCGATACAGACTACATTCGTGAGGCGGCTGAATCTACACCGGTATTTATGATTAATGGACGGGTAGAGGGAGAGAATATTTATTGCGCGTGTGCGGATGATTATCATGCCGTCTATGACGTGACACGAAAATTAATCGGACGCGGGAAAAAGCAGATTCTCTTTATGTATGATTCAGATTCTTTTAGTGCCAGACAGAAGATGGCCGGTTATGATGCTGCATTGTCTGAAGCCGGATATCCGGTACGGGGGGAACTGAAATTCCGGACCAGGAATGATATTGAATACACGAGAGATATGCTGCTGGCCTATAAGAACCTGGAGTTTGACAGTGTTGTCGCAACAGACGATGGAATTGCCGTGGGAGCACTGAAATATGCACGGGTCAAAGGAATCCGGGTTCCGGAGGAATTATCCATTGCAGGATATAATGATTCGATTCTTGCAATCGGATGTGAACCGGAGATGACATCCATAGACAGTAAACTGGAAGTCCTCTGCAGGACGACGATTGACCATATGATCTGTCTTCTTGAGAGGGGTGGGCAAATAGATACTTATGTGAGTGTGCCCTGTGAAATTGTGAAAAGGTGTACGACTGACTTTTAGGTATTATAACGATGTATATTATTGAATAATATGATCTTTATGGGCAAAGAAATTTGGAAGAATTTTTTGCCCATTTTGTTGTTGGGAGAGGAAAACTATTAGACTTGTAAAAGAAGGTGGAGTTTTATGACAAAAAACATGACAGAGGGTAAACCATTTCGGTTAATACTTCAGTTTGCGGTTCCGCTTCTGATCGGGAATATATTTTCCATGCAATGCTGTTGGCGCTGGGAGTGGCGGTGGTACTGACAATATCCTGTGCGCTTCTGTGCCCGTGGATTTTACATATTCTTTCAGTTCCGGCAGAAATATATCGTGATGCATACCGATATCAGCTGGTGATTTTTCTGGGAATTCCCTTTACGATTTTATACAATCTTCTGTCCAGTATTTTACGGTCGGTCGGAGACAGCAGAACACCTTTTGTATTTCTGGCTATTTCAACAATACTCAATATCGGCCTGGATTTCTTTTGCATTCTGGTGTTGAATTGGGGATGTGCAGGGGCAGCGATTGCGACAATAACAGCACAGGCACTGAGTGGTATTATGTGTGTGATATTTGTGTGGAAAAAAGTGACGATTCTCAAGCCTGCGGCCCGTCATTGTATTCTGGAAGCAAATAAGATAAAGAATCTTTTACTCATGGGACTTCCGATGGGCCTGCAGTTTTCGATTACAGCAATCGGAAGCATGGTTATGCAGTCTGCCAATAATAGCCTGGGAAGTGTCTGCGTATCAGGATTCACTGCGGGCATGCGCATAAAGCAGTTCCTGATGTGTCCATATGACGCAGTGGGATCGGCGGTATCTGTTTTTTGTGGACAGAATCTGGGCGCGGGCAAAACACAGAGAATTCGAACCGGAATCAGGGATGCACTCATTATTGCGGTTGGCTATAGCGTAATTGCCGGAATCATTATGATTGTATTTGGAAGGAATCTTTCACTGTTGTTTGTCAGCAAAAAGGCAGTGGAAGTATTGGATGCCTCTGCAAAATACCTGCGATATATGGGGTATTTCTTCTGGTGCCTTGCACTTTTGAATATCTGCAGAATGAGTGTACAGGGATTAGGATTCTCAGGGCGTGCCATCTTTTCCGGAGTGACAGAAATGGTTGCCAGATGTGTGGTAAGCCTTGGATTTGTATCACATTACGGATATACTGCGATCTGCTGTGCGGATCAGACGGCATGGGCCATGGCATGTCTCTATATCGTGCCAATGTGCTGCATATGTGTGAAAAAAGTATGTAACATTTCTTGATGGCGTGTGCTGCAATAAAGAAACGCAAAGAAAAGCCCACCTCTCAAGAATAAATGTCATTGTAAATTGATAAAGTAAATGCTAGAATTGGTTGAGAAGTGAAAGGAACGATGATAGTGATGAATTTCTTGACTGATGCTAAAAAGAAAGAAAAATCAAGTGAATATTTGTATGCGATTGCAGGATGTTTAATATATTCGATAGGTTTTAATATGATGATCGTGCCGATGGGATTATACAGTGGCGGATTCATGGGTATCTCTCAGCTGGCAGATTGGGCAGTGAAAAATCTGCTTGGCATTGTAATCCCGGAAACATTTAATTTTGTGGGTGTTCTTTATTTCCTTATCAATGTGCCGTTATTTTATCTGGCGTATAAAGTAATGTCAAAAGAATATGCGTTCAAATCATTGATTGCCGTGGTTGTATTGACGATTACATTGATGATAGTTCCGATTCCAAGGGTACCGCTCGTGGAAGATTATCTGACAGCAAGTATCATTGGCGGTATCGTTGCCGGAGTTGGCGGTGGTTTTATCCTTCGTGGTAGAATGGCAGGAGGCGGACAGGATATTATCGGTGTCTGCTGTACCAAAAAATTTCCTGATTTCAGCGTAGGAAAAGTGAGTATTGCTATCAACGTATTTGTGTATGCAGTATGCTTTTTTATCTACGATATCGAAATGGTAATCTATTCATTGATTTTTGCAACGGTATACTCACTGATCGTTGACAAGGTACATATTCAGAATATTAATACAAGTGTAATGATCTTTACGAAGAAGACTGGTATCTCACAGGCAATCATGGAACAGACTGGGCGTGGTGTGACAAACTGGGATGGAGAAGGAGCATATACACATCAGACTTCTTATATCTTATTGGTAATGATTTCAAAATACGAAGTTGCACAGATTAAGAGAATTGTGCATAGTATTGACCCACATGCATTTATGATATTTACGGAAGGATGTTCTGTGGATGGAAACTTTGAAAAACGTTTGTAGGCGGAGAATTTTATTCGGAGTACACTCAGGAAGAGCTTGATGCTGCAGTGGATGAATGCCATAGAAAAGCAGGATCAGAAGAACCAGAAACCGTCAATCTGTGGAATATAATCTGTATTTAAAGCATCAAGAAATTGGTGCTTTTTTGCTATTCAAAACAGTATACAATGAGAGGTATTTTAGTCTTAAAGGAAGTCATATTGGACAAACCGATATAAAAGATGTTTGGATGTGCATTTGGATGAGGGATTTGAATTAAGAAACTTGGTTACGGAAGTAACAACGCAAGAAGATGTTATTACAGATGTTAAGGTGGATAAGATGTTAAAAATAGAGGGGGATGAATTGGTGTTAGACATTTCGCATTGGTTGGAAGAAAATAATACATAGGTAATAATGCATATGTTTACAGCAGAGGCTGTTCTGCTCTCTATACCGGAACGAATGCACTCTTTGGTCGTGCAGTATAATCTGCTTCATCGATATTTAAAAAATTTGAATTATATCTTATTTTTGATTCGTATGAATGTGATATTGATAGCCGCTTGTTGTTTGGTAATTCCCAGTTATTTCTACATTCAATCAAGAAAATATATGGTATGTCAGGTTGACCGGGAAATGGAATGTGAGGAGGCGGATTCTGCCTAAAAGATACGTAGAGTCTCTTGTTTTGCTTTTGTAGTGCTTGAGTTATGACTACAAATCAGTTAAAATTAGTTCTAGAAAGACGAAAATAGTCATAGAATTTAGGAATTGAAACGGAAACATTAGAATTTAAAAAATCAACAGGTGAATTAAAAGAAGCAATGCATTCTATTTGTGCGATTTTGAATAAACATCAGTATGGAGAACTCTATTTTGGTGTAAAGAATGATGGCACTGTAATTGGACAAGTTGTAACAGAAGAGTCTTTGCGGGAAGTAAGCCAGAAAATTAAAAATTTCATTGAACCGAGAATATATCCAGAAATCAATAAGGTTGTTTTAGATGGACGAGACTGTATTCATGTAAAATTTTCAGGAGATCAAAGACCATATTTTGCGTATAATGTGGCGAGAATCAGGGTGGCTGATGAAGAGTTGCTAAAAAAATATATGGTTCATGCACATGATGCAGGGAGAATTGCAATTTCTTATACGAATAAGAATACAGTTTTGAATCAATTGGAATTAAATGAAGGGGACAAGCTGTTAAATGCCGGAAAGGTACTTAAAACTTGTGGATATTGCGGAAAACTATATTAAAAGCAATATTCATTGGCGGGTTGAGTTTACCGGAGAATTACAGAGAACAGAAATACCTGAGATTCCGGTTGATGCAATTCGTGAAGCATTGTTAAATTCATTCTGTCATAAGGATTACTCTTCCGGAGAAAGTAATGAAGTGGCAATTTATAAAGATCGTGTTGAAATATATAACCCAGGTACATTTCCAGAAGGATTAGAACCGCAGGATTATATTGAACGAGTGGAACGTCCGGTTCGAAGGAATCCGAAAATAGCTAGAATTTTGTATTATTCAAAAGATATTGAGAGTTTTGGAACGGGGTTAAAACGTATTGCGGACGCTTGTGAAAGCGCTGGAGTGCGATATGAATTTCAAAAAAAGAAGACAGGATTTGTTGTTTGCTTTTATCGGTCTGAGGAAAAAGCCGATAAAAAGCCGATAGAAGCCGATAAAAAGCCGATAAAAGCTGAAAGGCAGGAAATAATAATAACATATATTAAAGAAAAAGGTTCTATAACTAACAAGGAAGCAAGAGAATTGCTAGGATTAGCGGATTCTACTACAAAGCGTTTATTGAAAGGAATGGTCGAACAAAATCTGTTGATTGTTGAAGGCGAACGAAAGGCTAGAAAATATTTACTGAAAAATGAACTGGAGGAACAAAAGAAATGACACTTTCAGAAAAAGATGGACAATTATTTTATAAACTGTGGTTACCGTTTCTTGACTACGTAAACGAAAAATGCAAAGTAAATAAAAAAGTTAAGGATATGGCAAATGCAAAAAGTTTGGATTCTATGGAAGCAACTTTTATTCCGTTTCGAGATGTGATTACTTCAGATGGTTTGGTTATGCCATATAACATTGTAATTGGGAAAAATATGGAAAAACAGTTTAAAGACGTTTATATGAGTGCAAAGAAAAGCGGTACGCTGATTAAATCATTGTAAAATACAGGGAGATAGGGATATGCAGAATAAGAAATGGGAACAATTTGATAGACTTACAGAGAAATGTTATATGAACATGATCGGAGCTGAAAAAGACAGTAGCTGCTGGCTGAAGGCATTTGACCTGATGAAAGAGATTATTTTGGAAGAACGAAAGAATAATCCGGGATTCGTATCGGAATTAGAGATGATAGACGATGCTACGGATTATGCATTTGATATCCAGGGATGGTTGGAAGATTGTCTTGATGAAATTGATATGCGAAAAGAATATGAAACTCTCTTAAAGATGTGTAATGATTTGCTTGAAGTGTTTAGCTGGCCGGAATATTCTGATTCAGATATTAAATTTAGAAAAGCTACTGTGCTTCGTGAATTGGGAAAAACAAAAGAGGCTGTAGAATTCTGCGAAAAATGGATACGACAGGAACCGGAGAATGTCGTGGCGGCAACGGCAGGAGTATATACATTTATAGACACAAAAGAATACGATAAGGCTGAAACAATGGTAGACAGATTTATTATGGATAAATCAAAGTGCTTCGATGAAAATGAAATCATGTTTGTTGCTGCTTCAAAATTATATGAAGCAATGGGGAAGGAAAAGGAGAAAAAAGAGGTTGATAAGGCAATTCAGGAGTATGATGAGTACGTGGGGGAATATTTCCTGAATCCTGATTTTGACGAGGATGATGAATTGCCTTTCAATTAGTAGAAGGTAGGGGGGAGTTCGTGGAGTGATAATCAGAAAAGAACCAGATAAAATTATCTTTGTATGAAAGATTATATTGAGGAGAGGGCGGTTGAAATTGCATATTATATCATCGAGCATAAAGCGACTGTGAGGCAGACGGCAAAGAAATTTGGGGTAAGCAAGAGTACTATACATATGGTAGCAACAAAATAGAACGGTTTGTGAGAAGTATATTTGTGGTCATATAAAATGGAGGAGATTCCAAAACACATGAGTGATACGAATTGTTTTTTCTTAGAAAATTTAAAAATCTTGCGCAAGACGAGACAGGTTCCTGCGACCTGGAAAAAGGGGTTATTTCTTCTTGTTGTCATTTGCATGGCAAAAACGGCTATATTGTGGTATAGTATTTCTGATATCAAATATATGAGTGAAAGAGGTGCGCGAAATGAAGGTACAGCCATTTTGCATAGCTGTCTGTGATGATGATGAGAAGGATAGAAAAGAAATTGCAGAAATGACAGAGCAAATTTGTGAAATGGAGAAAATAGATGCAGAAATAATTTGTTTTGCAGACGGAAACCTTCTTTTGCAGGAATTAAAAAACGGAATGTCCTTTGATATGCTTTTCCTGGATGTAATGATGCCTGAGATGGATGGAATGAAGCTGGCGCGATATCTTCGCAGTGAGAAGCAAAATCTTCCCATCGTATTTATCTCCAACAACAGAGATATGGCACTTAGAGGATATGAGGTATCTGCGGTGCGTTATCTTGCAAAACCACTGGAAAAGGAATACCTCCGGGAGGCCATAGTTTTCTGCTACGGCGATAAAAATAAAAAGAAGGAGCTTATGTTTCCAATTACCGGCGGAATCAGAAAAGTTACACCTGAGGAAATTATTTATGTGGAGATTAAAGGAAGAAAGAGCCATATTACCCAGGTACAGGAGGAGTGGGATACAGCTCTTTCTATTGACCGGCTGGGAGAAATGTTGTCTGGTTCCGGGTTTGTCCGATGTCACCAGAGTTTTCTGGTAAACTGCCGTTTTATCCGAACTCTTCGTACTGCGCAGATAGAATTGGTAAACGGAGTGTATATTCCGGTAAGCAAATATCGTATTAAGGAAGTGCGCCGATATTTTTTTGAGTATATGGAAGAATGAATCATCAGGAGAGAGGAATGACAACAGATATTTTGTATGTTCCTTCTTCCTCCTGGACGGAAACCATATCACCCCATTGTTTCATAATCTGATGGATAATCTTAAGCCCATACCCGTGAGTGGGAGCAGGCTTTTTTTTGTGTCCGGAAGAATCCGCTGCTGTGGAATTTTCGCAGGAGAATATGAAATGCTGGTCTTTGCAGTGGAAATCCAGACGAATTCTGGGATTGCTTATGGCAGGATGGGATGCAGCCTGAATGGCATTGTCAAGGATGTTCATAATCAGGCAGCAAAGCTCTGTGTCGTGAAGCGGAAGCTTTTTCGGAGCACTTGCCCGGGAGATTTCTGTATGAATTCCTTTTTCTGCAGCAATGGCCAGTTTTCCATTGATGATAATATCGAGCATTTCGTTCCCGCTTGTAACAACAGGGCGGACATTCTGGATCTGATCCACTAGCTTATCCAGATAAGCACATAACTTTTCCGGGGAGTTTTCGGCCATTGAGCGAAGCATGGTGTAATGCCTGTTAGTGTCATGGCGAAGCATCATGATTTCATCAGACTGCAGTCGGAGATTTTCGTAACTTTCCAGAGTAAGTCTGTTTTTGGCAGACAGCACGGAAGCTTCTATTTTCCGCTGGGATTCCTTCTCCAGTAATTCGATGATTACTGCTGCAAGGCTGGACAAAAGACAGAGAACCCAGACAATCTTCAGTGAGAATACAGGCAGAAGGAGGGAAAAATCACCTGCGATTCGCGAGAGTACACTGGAAGTGTAGCCGGGAATCAGGGGAATGCTGATCAGTAAGAAAGAAGCATATCCCAAAGTGATCAGAATGGCAGTCTGAGTAAAGTAACTGAAAAATTTATTCTCCCTGTGCCAGAGAATAAAAGCACAGAGTATAGAGAGAAACAGAGCAAGAAATCCTGTAATCTGGGGCAGTTCGATAAAAAATCGATACCATCTGCCGTAGGAAAGAACGGCACCGGTCTGTATTATGGCAGCAAACCCTGTACTCAGACATTGTACCAATGCCAGTATGAGAAATAAGAGTCGAACCCGGCCGGCATATATGGAAAGAAACATCAGGAGTACGCCAATGGAGAAATGAAAGGTCATGGTTTGCAGGTCCACAGGAAACTCTCCGAAATACTGTGGAAAGAAATCGGCTTTTGTCAGTACGCTGAACATTTGAAGCATGACAGCAACAGCAAGGACGACCAGCGATGCACTGAAACGTCCAAGAGAAGCTCCCCAGATAAATGCAGCCAGAAGAATGATTTCAAGGGCAAATAATAGCACAGAGGGAATCATTATGGATGTAGCCGAGGCAATAAGACCACTTTCGTAAGAGTATCCGCAGTAAAGGGTAATTTCGCAGGGATAAACGGTTTCGTTATCCGTCAGAGTTTCAGAAACTAAGGGGCTTGACTGTGCAATGGTAAGTGTCCGGTTCATGTAATTGTGAGGCAGGGAAATGGTTATAGGTTCTGCACGGTCGTATTCCTGCATGGGAAGAGAAAGTTCTCCTATGTGTTTTTCAGAACTCTCAGGACAGTCTGTATAAAGCAATGTGTCATCCAGAAACACACTGATGGAACGATTTGCAGTACCGATACGAAGTGTGGGACTATCCAGTTTTTCTGTAAGTTTACGTGAGAAATAGAAAGTTTGTCCTGCATAAGACAGTCCTGAATATCCGCCGATGCCATTGGAGGTTAGGACGGTTGTTTCACCATTTTCTGAAGTAAAAACAGTCCAGCCTTTTGGACCTTCCCATTCCTGGCCGTCCTGGGGGAGCAGAGAAAGATCGTAGGAGGAATCTTCCATAGGCATTGTATAGTAAAAAACAGCTATTGCAGACAGAATGCAGGGAAAAAGAGCCAGAAGTACGGCGGATAATAGAATCATAATGCGTTTCATAATAATTACCTCTCTGTGTGTCATTTCTACTTTTTAGTGTATCAGTCCTGACATTATTCTGTCAATAAATTGCAACTTGCAGTATTTGTCTATTTTTGACGTTTTTTTGTCCTGTTTTGCAGGTGATATAGACTGATGGCAGGCTTCGTATTAAAATATCTGAAACAAATAAATAAAAAGGAGGAGTAAATCCATGACCAAATTTTTAAGAAAGCTTGCTGATGAAAAAGCACCTGTTTTCTGGTGTCTTGGTATGCTGGTATTTATGATTCTGGGGTATAAGACTTTTTCTACAGCGTTTCTGGGAAAGACAGGATTTTCTTATGATGCTACATTTTTGAGACTTTCACTTCTTTTGATAGTGATTCTCATAATGCGCGAAATTTACCGGGGAGATTTTTGTTTCTATTTCCGGACGAAAAATATGTTGAAAGGATTCCTGTTTGGCTGGCCGCTTCTGCTGGTGATGATTTTAAATCTTATTGGGACAGATTTTTCCCGTCCGATTGTATTGGATGGATTTGTAATGACATTATCAGAATATGCAATTGTAGGCCTGTATGAGGAAGTTCTTATAAGGGGATTTCTGGTGGGGCACATGATGTATCACTGGAAAGATGACAACAGGAAAGTGTTAAAGTCTGTGCTGTGGTCGTCGGTGATTTTTGGTGTGCTGCATCTCGGCAATCTTTTCAGTGGACAAGGTGTCGCAACTACATTGTTACAGGTTAGCTATTCCACAATTCTTGGTATCGTGTTTGCAGCAGTGTTTATTCGGACGAAGAATCTCTGGAGTGTTGCAATTATCCATGGACTGATTGATTTTGCAAGCGGAATTGAAGGAATTTTTGAGATGCCCCAGGCGACGCTGGAAGTGGCGGCAGGCGAAGGCAGTATGAATCTGCTCTCTTTGCTTATTCTTCTGTCTGCGATGCTGATCAGCCTGGTATGGGGTATTTTGATGCTCAGGAAAAAGGAAGAAATTCAGAAACTCTGGAGTTAGCAAAAATATAAGTTCAGCTAAGAAATGTTCATTTTGCTATATGCTATTAATAAAAGAATAGATGTTACTATTGTTACTACCGCATATTGCTACCTACCCCTGCATACATTGTAAAAACAATGAATGCAGGGGTTTTGTATGAAAGATTATATTGAGGAGAGGGCGGTTGAAATTGCATATTATATCATCGAGCATAAAGCGACAGTGAGGCAGACAGCAAAGAAATTTGGGGTAAGCAAGAGTACCATACATATGGTAGTAACAAAATAGAACGATTATTGTGGGTGGTAAAATAGGTGAAAAATAGAATAATGAATTTTTGAAAAACATCTTCTTGTATAAGAAGGTGTTTTTTGTGAAATCGGATGTTATATATATTCGCGAAAAAAACGTTTCCTTTAATAGAAGGCTGGTAAAGGATGCCGGACAATTGTTAGTACAGCATCTTTTTTTGTATTTATCTTTGAATTTCTACCAATATAACTACAGCATTTTTTCTGTGCAAAAAAATGAACCAGAGCAATATTTTATATACTTAAGACATAACTTCTCGAAAGCAATCTAAAGAGCGGGGGGGGAATAAAATTTGTGCACGAATATAACTTGGTAAAATAATATGAAAAAGATTAACAATATTGTGTTCGAGAAGTTAAAAAATAATAAGAATAGGAGAATAACAACATGAAAGGTATTGCAAAGGAAATGTATGGAGGAATTTATAATGGTAAGACAATTAGGATTACTATAACCGAAGATGATATGGTAATCCGGGCAGATGGCATCCAGCCACATCCGCTGATTCCGGATGGTTTGGGGTTAACGTATGAGGCAGGAGAAGATTTTCTGGAAATCCATTATGCTGTAAAATATGATGTACAGAAGAAGTGGGAGCGGATGGAAAGAATGTACAAGTTTTTGGTTATGAGTTTTGGAACCGGAAAAGTGGAACATGATTTTTCTGAAATTTTTCCAGAAGCATCATTGTAGTCTGCTCAGTAGTTCCACAAAAGGAGAGCAAAAGCGGAACTTAGTTCCGCTTTTGTATCCTGAAATGCATGTAATGTAGTGTATGGATGATTGATTTTGAAGTAGTAGAGGAGAAAATCACATTGAACAATATAAATTCGGAATTCGTTCAATTCCCGCCGTTGCGCAGGGATACGGATATAAAAGTGATAGAGGTATTATGGGAATACCTAAAAATGCCGGAAGAGAGTCAAAAAGTTGTGTCATCTGTTATGAAAGAAATGTATGAATGTGAGCAGGAAGAGAATAAGTCACCATTAGAATTATATCAAAAGTTGCCAACTAAGAACGTGATGGATTTCCAGAATGTGATGGAGAAAATCATGCTTGATATTATAAGGGAAGCGTGTGATTTGGCATGCTGGGTCTTCTGGTTTAAATTTGTGGAAGGGTGGTCGGTAGATGAAATGGTAAATGCTCAAGAAAACGCTGATAAGTTTATTATCGTATTAGATGCTTTGTATGACGAATTCATGGAAATGTCGGAACAGGAGATTGATGATGACAATATTACATCGTAATCAACACGGGATGCGGGGCGCCTAAATAGGTCGCCCCCCCTTTTGGTTGTGGCGGGAGTAGCTGCCGCCCTTCCGGATCCGGAGGCAATTCCCCGGGCGAGACGTACTCGGTACTCCCTTATATAATAAGACACATTTTTTATCTTAATACCGTCGCGGATTTTAAAAAATGATTAAAAATAATCAATGTTTTAGGTGGTGTTGTGATGCTTTTAATCAATTGATTTCCAATACGAGGGGAAAGTTATGATATGACGAAAGGAAAAAAATGAGGATATTGGTAGATGCGGCTGCTTGTCCTGTGGTATCCAACAGAGCGGTAAATGGTATACAAATGAAAATATTAATCAGATGTTGATGGAACGTCATCTGGTGAAGAAAGCCAGAAACGCAAAGAAAAGCATCATTTGAAAGAACCTTCAAAACGGACAGAGGAAGATGATAAACGATTTGAAGAATCGCTGGGGAAAACATGGAACAGGCGAGATACGATCTTAGGAGGATATACGAAGAAACGCCAGACCCGCATTTGCCGGAACTGGCATTTCTTAATTGAGACTTTTTATAAAAGTCTCCCCTTTATAAGGTTGATAGGGTAAGATGTTTTTTCTCAAAAATCTCTAGACAGTCTCTTTTATTATTTGAAGAAATTTTTCTAGTTGTTCGTCGGTTATATTGACAATTTCTTGAGCTTTTTCAGCGCTCATCCCCCCATTGATAAGTTTTGTGAAGACTTTAAGTGCTATTTCTTCTGTACCTTGATCATATGCTTCTTTGAAGCTTAAATCGAAACTCATGTAGTTCACCTCCAGAAAATTATGAAAAATTGATCTTTCCAGGAACATAGATAACAAATTCTATTGAACCAATGTCTAGAAGTTTGTTGAGCGGAGAGTGAAATAACTCTTCTTCACTCATTTCGTCCAACAGGTTAAAATCATAGTCCTCAAAAAGAAAATCCGGATAGGCTTGCAAATCTTCAAGATTTTCTAATATTTCTAGTGCTTCTTCATAGGTATCGTATTCTTTTTTGAAAATTTCAAGTAGATATTCTCGCTCTGCTGCTGGTAACATTGCAATTGTGCTTGTTTTATTATCGATACAATATTCGATTTTGGAGTTAATCATCTGGAATAATATATATTCCATAATTAGCGCAGGATGGTATGTTTTTTCTGAATTTAAAAGGTTAGAAAGATCCTGGATGACTAGTTGTCTCTTGTTTATGGGATATTTTTTCGGAAAATAACAGGAAATGGTGTCATCTTGAATGTTTTCCATCATTTGCAGAAGTATACGAAGAAATGAAAAAGGGGAGACAGATGCAGAAATTGCAAGACGAGCGAATTTGAACAAATCTACGTTATCAAAGTTGAAGAAAGAGTTAATCCCTGCAAATAGAAATTATTTATGGTCGTTATGCTTTGCCTTAAAAACAAATCTTGAGCAAGCGGAGCAGTTGTTTGCGGCTGGCGGGCTATGCTTTGAATCGACATATCATTTATCGTTCGAG
The DNA here is from genome assembly GCF_050314255.1 of Sporofaciens sp. SGI.106. NCBI lineage: Bacteria > Bacillati > Bacillota > Clostridia > Lachnospirales > Lachnospiraceae > Sporofaciens > Sporofaciens sp. SGI.106. The sequence goes on along the minus strand of NZ_JBNPMZ010000002.1, from coordinate 9,021 downwards.
GAGAAAAGACGTGAAGAATTTTTGAGGAAATGTATGGAATTCGATAAACATAATGTGATAGAAATCAATATCGAGCTGTATGAAATGGGATATAAATTGTTGGGAACCCCCAAAATTAAGAGTACAAAGAAGAATCAAAAAAGAATCTAAAACAATGCAAAGCGGAACTTAGTTCCGCTTTCGCGTATAAGTCTCAAAAATAATAGTGAGACTTGAAAATCTCCTGTGCAAAAAAATGTAAATGTAGGTATCTGCTATAATGGGATTAGATAGTACTGTTGTAAACAATTTGTAGGCGAAAGGAAGGAATAGAACATGGAATTATATAATATGCAAGGTATCTTAACAGACAATGATCAAAAGAAAATTTTAGAAAAGCGAGTAGCACGGGCAGGTATGACCATTCGAGAATTTCTGCAGGCTTTTATTGGAGACCTAACTGAATGCAACAACGAGAATTTTAATGAATGGGTGTTACTGGATAATTGGATGAGCAGAAGAACCAAAGTAAATATTATAAGATACTCTGCAGAAGAACTGGGGGATATGGATTACTTCTGTGAGAAAATCTGCCTCATCGAAGCAATGGAAAAAGAGATAGAATACATAAAAGAAAATGGAATGTTTCTGGACGATCTTCCGGAACGTATAAAAGAGTTAGAAATTGAAAAAAAAGGGCTGGAAGATGATTATAATCGTTTCAAGGATTGGGCAAAGAAACGTGATCCAAATGTTCAAATTGGTGAGTTGAAAGAGGAATTAGAAAAAATTGAAGAGTGGAATAACGCTTTGGATATCTTTTGCTATACTGAGAATTATGTATCTCCATCTATAAATACCAATTGGTGGGAGTAATAATAAAAGAATGCGAGTAGCATGTACCAAAAAGTACACAATTTGGAATATGGAAAATGATATGTAAATTATGTACCGAAATGTATGGAATACAATTTTGGGAATATTCCAGAAGAGATGCATACATTTTGGTACATTCGTAGAAGGGGGAGAGCGAAAATGGCTGTATACGGTTATCACAGGACCAGCACCAAGGAACAGCATCTTGACAGGGGAATCCAAGAGATAAGGCAATACTGCGAAGGACATGAGATGGACCTGAAAAACATCTTTACTGATCAGCAGACAGGGAAAAATTTCAACAGATCGAGATATACTGTACTGGTAGAAGACGTTCTTCGACCAGGAGATGTCTTGATTATTACGGAACTCGATCGGTTGGGCAGGAATAAGAAGGATACCATGGGGCAAATCCGACGATTACAGGAAATGGGCGTACGGTTGATGGTACTGGAGTTGCCGACTACATTGATGGATATGTCAAACATGGATAACACTATGGCTTACCTGATGATGGAGACTATCAATAATATGATGCTGGAACTATATGCATCTATGGCTCAGGCAGAAATTGAGAAAAAAGAAAAGCGTCAGAGAGAAGGTATTGCAATGAAAAAACTTCGGGGCGAATGGGAAGATTATGGAAGACCAGCAGCAATCGATGAGGATAAGTTTGATGCAGCATTTTCTCAAGTGATTGCTGGAGAGGTTACACCGACAGAACTACGGAAGAAATTGGGATTATCACATACAACATTCTATCGTTATCGGCGAAAGTATTTGGACAGACATCCTGAGATACCAGAATAATTGGAGAGAAAAGCGGAACTTAGTTCCGCTTTTTATTAAAGCATTAGTAATGACTGAGATTTTCGCACCATTTACATGATATTTTCTTTAAAAATTTTCAAAAAAAGCACCCGGCTTCTGCCAGATGCTCTGTAAAAAATATTCAATTTTTACCTGCTTACATTTTCAATGCAGCCAATATAGTATTCTTAATTTTCGAATATTATCTACGATTATTACGATACGGTATTACCCGGGTGGATCTTGCTCTTCTCTTTCAATATCAATATAATTCTATTTTTCGATAATCTATGACACGGCTGCAGTTAAATGATATACTAATTCTAGTTTATAAATTCGGAGGTATATTATGTCAAACATTCAGATAACAGAAAATGGATCAGGGAAATATTCTCCTGAATGGTTTTTTAGCGAATCTCAGACTCCAGAATGGATTTCATTTGCTCACAAGGCTGGTGAGCTACGAGAAAATTTTATGAATCTTTTTGGAATAGAACGCTTAAAATCTCTTTCTGGAAAGAACTTGTTAACTTCTTTGTTTTATAATGACGAAGGAAGTAAAACCAATCTCTGCTATATGCTTGAAATGGACAAAGATATTCGTGAAGTATTTGGAAGTATTTCCGGCGGAGCAGCCTACAAATTTGGATTATTTTATCATAAGAAAAATCAGAGTTGGACATGTGGCTCACCATTAAAGCCTGTGCTTCTTACTGAAGCTGAAGCAATACAAAAAGCAGATGAAATGCGCAACGACCTGGTTGAAGGTGCTGAAATAATATCTTCTTTTGGTCCTTTAGATTCTGAAGAAGATTATGAACAACTCTATAAACAACTGGAACATATCCCAGGAATCAATATGGTATGGCGCATGAAATATTACCAAATGCTCTTTCCAGCATTATTCGCTCCATTTTATGGTCAAGATATTCAGCTAAGAGTATTGCATTTCCTAAATCAAAAACCAAGTGATATTCCTTTCATTCGCATGGGACAAATTTCATTATATGCCAGAAAATGCAATGTTCCAGGAGTCGTTTTTGCTCATATTTACGGGAAAAATGTAGGATACACTAATGACACTGATGATTCTGACACAAATACTCTTTCCGATAAAAAACATAAAACTCACTACTGGATGTATACCGTCTTTGATGATAAAAGTTGGAATGAATGCCAACAAAAAGGAATCATGGTTTTAGGTATGGACGATATCGGTGATTATTCCCAATTTGCTTCCAAAGAAGCTCTCCGTCAAGAACTAATAGATGTGTACGACAGTAGCACTTCACGAAAAAATCAGGCTTTGATGGCATGGAATTTTGCGAATACAGTATCAGTTAATGATGTGATTTTTGCGAAACGCAGCAACACTCTTGTTGGTAAAGGTATTGTCACTGGAAGTTATGTCTTTGATGATCTTCGGCAAGAATATAAAAATGTCCGCACTGTAAAGTGGCTTCAAGTTGGTGAATGGGAACATCCTGGTAATGCAGTAGCTAAACGCTTAACTGATATCACTCCATACACAGATTATATTGAAAAACTTACCGCCATCTTTGCTCCAGACGAATTGGATGATGTAGACACACAACCAGAAATAGACTATCCAACTTACTCTTCTGTAGATTTTCTCTCAGATGTGTATATGAATGAACAAGATTATAAAACACTGGTAAATGTCTTAAAAATGAAGAAAAATATTATTTTACAAGGCGCACCTGGCGTTGGAAAAACATTTACTGCCAAGAGACTTGCTTATTCCATTATCGGTGCAAAAAATCCTGACCGTGTTCAAATGATCCAATTCCACCAGAGTTACTCCTACGAGGATTTTATTGAAGGATACCGACCAACCGAAAATGGATTCACAATTAAAAAGGGCTCTTTTTACAAATTCTGCAAACTGGCAGAAGAAGATGATGAAAATGATTATTTCTTTATCATTGATGAAATCAATCGTGGTAATTTAAGTAAAATATTCGGTGAATTATTTATGCTGATTGAAAAAGATAAGCGTGGTATTGAACTGCAATTGTTATATTCTGATGAGAATTTCTCTGTACCCGCAAATGTATACATTATTGGTATGATGAATACTGCTGATCGTAGTCTTGCTATGTTAGATTATGCTTTAAGACGACGTTTTTCATTTTTTACTATGAAACCGGGATTTAATGCGCCTGGTTTTCAAGCTTATCAAGATTATCTAAAAAGTGATGCCTTTAACAAATTAATTGCTTGTGTGAAACAGCTCAATTCCAAGATAGCAGAAGATATATCACTAGGTGAAGGATTCAGTATTGGTCACAGTTATTTTTGTGGTTTAACACCAGAGACCGCCAACACACAAACTTTGTCATCCATTGTAGAATACGAATTGATTCCACTTTTAAAAGAATATTGGTTTGATGAGTCCGCAAAAATCGTAGATTGGTCTGATCGACTAAGGAGTGCTGTTAAATGATTCCTGTACAAAATATTTATTATATGCTGTCCTACGCTTTTCAAGCATTACAAGCACAAAATTACAAAGATCTGGCTACAGAAAATTTTCATAATACCGCTGAATTATGTGCCGCCATTCTTGATAAGGGCATTAGCGTGCAGCTAAAACGAGGCTTAGGAAGAGATTATCTGCTAAAATCAGAACCTCTTTCTACACTACAGGGAAAACTTAATATTTCTGAATCCATTAAAACTCAGACTCTGCTGAAGAAGCAAATGATTTGTACATACGATGAATTTTCAACTAATACACAATTTAACCAGATTATTAAATCTACAATGTTATTGCTTCTTAAGGCCAATATCACAAATACACGAAAAAAGAGTCTACGGAATCTATTATTATTTTTTTCTGATGTTAACGAAATTGATTTACGTTTCGTAAATTGGAACCAACATTATAATCGTTCCAATCAAAGTTATCAAATGCTAATTGGAATCTGTTATCTGATTTATAACGGACTTCTCCAGACACAGAACGACGGTACCACAAAAATAATGGATTTTTTTGATGAACAGCGTATGTGCCGTTTATATGAGAAATTTTTGCTTGAATACTATCGCAAAGAACATCCAGAACTATCTGCCAATGCCTCACAGATTGCCTGGCAACTTGATGATTCTGAGAACCAATTGCTTCCTAAAATGCAAACTGATATTATGTTGTCTCAGGGAAACAATATCCTCATTATCGATGCAAAATATTATTCACATATGACTCAGCAGCAATATGGAACAAATACCTTGCATTCCAATAACCTCTATCAGATTTTTACATATGTGAAAAACAAGGAATTTGAATTAAGAGAGTTGAAACATACCGTTTCTGGAATGATTCTCTATGCCCAGACTGATGAAGATGTTATTCTCAATAACACATACCAAATGAGCGGAAATCAGATTTCTGTGCGTGCATTGAATTTAAATCAGGATTTTTCAAAAATTTCTGAAGACTTAAACTCTATTGTTAAAGATAACTTCTCTTAATTTTTGAGGGGATCAATACTTCCCCTCAAAAATTAATCTGAACTATAAAATATGCGAATATACAAATTTCATCATTGCTTTTATGTCCATGTCTCCCTCGTTGTTATCCCATTCTTCCATATTTTTTTGAGTTTTTTCACGTTCTTTCAAATATTTCTTGTATGCATCATCTGTCAATTGTCCCCCTTCAACTATTACCAGTGTTAAGTATTCTACAAAAGTTCTAAAGTTATCAACAAGTCCTAAAATAATAACAAGTAATTCTTGTAAATCCACACAAGTATTCGGTACAATTGGCATTTCTGATATCCAATCAACGTGCATTCGTTCATCTTTATTTTTCTCTTTCTTTTGCCACTGCTCGTCTTCTCCTAGAGGAGCATTATAAAATTGATACGTCCTTTTTCCATTAAAAGAATATCTGGCAAAATCAAAATTAGCATTTACACGTTGAAATTCTTTTATCAATTTAATCAATTCTGATAATGCAATATCTATTGTCTGCTCCATACCTAATTTTTTCAGTTCTTCTTCTAAAACTTCTAAATACTCATAGATCTTATGGCTTTTCTTTATTTTATTGTTAATTCCCAGAAAGTAATATATCGCATCTACACTACTTTTTAGCCAAAGTTCTACTCCATGCCAGAGATCAAACATAATCGGGAAAATAAGAGTATCTGCTGTTGAGCAATAATTACCGCTATATAAAATCGAATATAAACTTAATACTGCATTTCCCATATATGCATTTCCCATCACAAAGTTATCTTGTATAAATTGAGCAACATTATTTTTTCCACCAAGCGAATTATCAAAATCCCAGTTTAAAAAAGCATAGTTATTTGATTGTGTATAATCTATATCCTTTTCACCACAAAAAATCATGTGACTTTTATTATTCTCTTCTGCATTGCTCATATCTACTTCAGCCTTTCTTCATGTAATTTTCCTACAATTAATTCTATTCCTCCATATTGCGCAAGTAAAGGGACAAAATAGAAACAATTTTATTGCCCCTTTACTTTCTCATATTATTCTCCAAATAAAACTCTCTATTTTGTTACAATTATATGCTCAGTAATGCCAGAAAAGGAGATCCAAAGCGGAACTTAGTTCCGCTTTGGTGTTTGAGTCTCAAAATTAATAGCGAGACTTGATAATATCCTATGCAAAAAAATTGTAAATGTAGGTAGTTGCAGTACGGTTGTTAATAAGTTGCATTTCCTGCCATGTACGGTTGAAATTGTAATTGCAGAAATTGTCGAATGGATTTGCCCTTACACAGGAAGAGGGCAGAAAGGGACACGATTATGAAAAGAGAATTAGTGGAAAGCTACTTCGACTGGAATGAAATCAGGCTGGAGGCATATTTACGGATTGACTCAGAGCTGATTGAAATGGAGTGATGTAAAAACAACGGGAAGCCTTATAAATCAAGGCTTCCCATTTCCTTCGTCTATAAAATGTCTACATTATATTATTGGTTGGGGATGTTTGAGAATTCGTTTCAAGGATTTCTTTGAGTATCTTAGTGATTTGTTCTTTTAATTGATTCCATTCATCTGGTTGAGTTTCAATTTCACAAGTTTTCAAAGAAGGATCCCAAAAAGATAAATCGATTTGTTTATAAACACGCTTTGTATCAATTCGTCGTCCAGTATGTCTTTTGGCATGGTATTCGTATTGGTTAACAAATTTGATGGTATCGTATTTGTTTTTAATTTCATTTTGGGAGTGTTCCAAAAACATCCATGTGATTCCGTCGGTGTAGAGTACTAAGTTACAGTCGCAAGCGTTTATTTCAGGTAGTAGTTCGGAATCTTTAAATTTATTAACAGTATCTTCTAATGGGCAATTATATAGTTTTTTTAAATCTCTTTTGTACTTGGGGAAAGATGGTAGCTTAGTTTCTACCATCAGATATGGTTTACATGGGTTTATAAACGAATACTCAAGAGGGACAAAAATGAAATCTGGAACAACATAACTATCTGTTCCATAATGTGCACATATGATGCTCATTCTTCTCTTGCTGTCAGTGTCTTCTTCAGTGTTTTTACCTACTTTCCTATCATCGAAAACAGGTACTACCTTAATTCCTTTAGGGCAACACATAGATAATAGAGGTAATAATATTTCTGAAAGATAAACTTCTCTGTTGCAATCGTTGCAAATTTCAAATAATCGTTTTATATAGTGGTCAAAAGATATTGTTTCGTCATTTGCTACTATTTCATAATCATTTTGAAGATTCATATTTTGCCTTTCTACTATTCTGCTCTCAGAATCTCATTTTAATTGACAATAAGTCTTCTTATATTCCTGAGAAATATGTTTTGATCATAGGATAATTTGATACATATCAATCAATTGTTGTTTATCAGAAGCATAAAAGATTTGAGGTTTTAGGTAAATATTTTTTTGATTGTTGGTGATACTTTTCCAGTTTTATTCAATTGCAGGAATATTACCCCACTCTTACGATTTTTTCTGTAACACATCTTTATCAGGTAGCTGTAACTGATATTCAGCTACCATCATAGGTGACATTGTTCTACCCATGGAATATTCTACGACCTCGTCATTTTTTGATGTCTGTGGGCACTCCAAGTGGTACACATATTTTACAGTTCCCTGTTTGATGCAGTCCTGAAGGCTCTGGCAAGTAAGGGTTGCAAGGAAGTCAATACGCAGATCATAACCATCACGGATAATATCAATGGTTACATCAAAAGCACCAGTTGCATAATCATTTGAATAAGAGGACAGCACAGGATATGGATATAATTTATATTTGATTTCCATACGCTTTCACCTCCAATGAACAGTAGTCGTGATAATCAAGCTGGATATTAAGTCTTAATGCATTTTTCTCGGTAAATGTCAGGTTTGTAACTCTGTTTTTATAAAACTTCAAAGCAGGACATTGGGAGCAAGATACCGCAACAATAGGTGCTTCATAGTTCTGAGATTCGGCAGACATGAACACTTCTAAAACACCGTCTGTAGCAGATGCGCTAGGAGTAAATACAATTGTGTACTCACCGGATGTTTTGTTATTAACCACATTGCGAACGCTGATTGCAGAAATAGCTGATAATTTCTTGCGGTGTTCTACGGGAATATCGCCGCCGCCATAACCGGGATTACTACCGCCACCGTGTCCACAGTGACCTTGACTACCACTACCTCCCTCACCAGGAAGATCAGTAACAATAATATCACCGTCATCATCGTCAATAAGAGTTTTACCGGGTTCACTGGTCTGTGTATCAGATGGCTTAGGTACAACTTCGGTCACACGAATTTTAATATCTTTAATGTTATCCTGCAGGGCTTCAGTGCGTTCCTGGTTATGAACTTTCTCGAAGTCACTGGCAGAGAGATATTCGCCAACAGTCGGATCAAGTGCGTCCTCGCTTTCGTCGTTTTTCATTTCATCTAGAGATGCTTTGATAAAACGGGTCAAGGTAGTAAGAAGGCGTTTAGCTTTACTCTTGTTTTCAGCACGTTCTACCTCCCATTCAAGATGCTGGGGATTTTCTAATCCACGAAGATAAGAGTTAATGGCATCGCCCTCAATGAACAGAGTACCTGCAAATGGGATTAAGCCATTGATGTTTCCTTTATCCTTGATTTTCATACCAGTCTGTCGAATCATTGCAACACGTCTGCTAAAAGATGGCATAATCATCAATTTTAAGGTGAGTTTTCCATTGACTTCGGGATCATCTGTAAGTTCCTTGGTAAAAGTTCTCGATAATTTATCATCTGTAAGTGCCAAATAGTATTCGTTGGTGTGTTCGTTGAAGTATTCCTTATGAGAAATCATCAAATCATCCAGAGTGTCTTTACTGA